>JAPPGV010000089.1 GCA_028821235.1 bacterium | reverse complement strand
TGGCCTGTTCCTCGGCCGGCTTGACGTAGTAGTAGATGTCGTCGAAGTCGATCTCATCCAGCAGACCGCCGCCGCCCCAGGTGGGCATGGGTCGCTGCTGGAACCGCCGGTATGCCTTGAGGCGGAAGTTGAGCATCCAGTCCGGCTCGCCCTTGATGAACGACATCTCGCGGATGATGTCCTCGGACAGGCCCTTCTCGGGCTTGAAGACGTAGTCGTCCTCGGGGTCGCTCCAACCCAGCTTGTAGGCGCCGAGGTCAATGTCAACTGTGGTCGTCATGGTGAGGCCTTCCCGCCGGTTAACTTAACAAGGCCCGGTCGTTCAGATGGATGTGTCCTGATGATACCAAGGCCCGGCCGGAATCAGGGCACGAAATGCAAGAGCGGGCGCTCCGGGCCTTTCGCCGGGTGGCGATGGGTTACTCGAACAGCCGACGGACTCGTGAATACTCTAACCTCAGACAACCTATCGCAGACAGCTAATGAATTCTACCTAGTAACAACCAGGAACTGATCACCTAGTGTTGGCCACACATGGACGAGCCGCGCATCGCCGAGCCCATTCTCCATGTGGACATGGATGCGTTCTACGTGGAGGTGGAGCGGCTCGACGACCGCGGGCTGGTGGGACAACCGGTGGTAGTCGGCGGCGCGGGACCAAGAGGAGTGGTCGCCTCGGCTTCCTACGAGGCCAGGGCTGCCGGTGTTCGCTCGGCTATGGCGATGAGCACCGCCCGACGGACATGCCCGGGACTGGTGATCGTTCCGCCCCGCCACCGACGCTACGGCGAGATCTCGGAGCGGGTCTTCTCGATATTCCGGGACTTCACCCCCCTCGTGCAGGGGTTGTCAGTCGATGAGGCCTTCCTGGATGTACGCGGTCTGCGCCGGCATTACCCGGACAGCCGCGCCGTGGCCGAGGCCATCCGGGCTCGGATCAGGAGTGAACTGCTCCTTCCGGCCTCGGTGGGCGCGGCCACCACCCTGTATCTGGCCAAGATGGCGTCCGGATACGCCAAGCCGGACGGCCTACACATCGTCACCGAGGGAAGCGAGAGGGCGTTTCTGGAACACCTTGACGTGCGGGAGCTGTGGGGGGTTGGCAAGTCCACCCGGAACAAGCTCGCCTCGATGGGGATAGCCACGGTAGGTCAACTGGCCCGAGCGTCCATCCCCCTCCTCCGCAGCCACCTGGGAGAGGCGACGGCGGATCACCTGCACCGCCTGGCCAACGGGATCGACGAGAGGGTCGTCGAGCCTCGCAGTGGTGCCAAGTCGATCTCGGTCGAGCAGACCTTCGAGCATGACATTTCGGGCATCGAGACCCTGCGCTCCCAACTGTTACGGCAGTCCGAGCAGGTGGCGTGGAGGCTCCGTCGGGCGGGACTCTCGGGACGTACGGTGTCTCTCAAACTCCGGTTTCCCGACTTCAGGACCATCACCCGCGCCGAGACACTGCCGTCCGCGACCGATGTGTCCAGGGATCTGTACCGGTCCTGCTGCCGCCTGCTGGACCGTGCCGGCGTGGGAGGCCGGCCCGTCCGGCTGCTCGGCGTCGCGGTCCGTGGCCTGCAACCCACCGAGGCGCCGCGTCAGCTGATGGCAGGCCAAGAGGAGCGCTGGGAAAACCTGGCGGAGACAGTGGACGACCTGAGAGTCCGTTTCGGTCGCCACGCCGTGGAGCCCGCCCGGCTTCGGAGTGGGGAATCCGATCCGCCCCACGACGAAGGAGGCTGAAGCGCCTGAAGCGCGCTAGGCGCGCTGGAATCCGAAGAAACCAGGGCTACCGCCAGGGGGTGTCGGTCGGCGTGACCGGCTCCGGAAGCATGGTCTCGCCCATGAGAAAGTGGTCCACCGCCGCCGCGCAGCTCCTGCCCTCGGCGATGGCCCACACGATCAGCGACTGGCCGCGGCCCATGTCACCGGCCACGAAGACCCCTTCGACATTCGTGGCCCATCGGTGGTCGCGGGCCACGTTCCCCCGGTCGGTCATCTCCACGCCCAGCTGCTCCAGCATCGGCGATCGATCCGGGCCGGCGAAACCCAGCGCCAGCAGCACCAGGTCCGCGCGATACTCCTCGGCTGAGTCGTCCACCTGCTCGAACGACAACCGGCCGTCAACCGACCTCATGTCGACCCGATGAGTCCTGAGCGCGGTCACGTGTCCGGCGGGGTCGCCCACGAACTCCTCCGTATTGATGGCGAACTCGCGCTGCCCGCCCTCCTCGTGGGCGGCCGACACGCGGTACATGAGCGGCCAGGTCGGCCACGGCGTCGCATCGGCCCGTTGATCGGGAGGCCGGGGCATGATCTCGAACTGGTGCACCGATGCGGCTCCCTGGCGGTGGGCGGTTCCCAGGCAGTCGGCGCCGGTGTCGCCGCCCCCGATGATGATGACCCGCTTGTCACGAGCGGAGATCGGGGTTGCGGACAGGTCACCCGCCTGTATCCGGTTGGACGGGGTCAGGTACTCCATCGCCTGGTGAATGCCCTCCAGGTCCCGGCCGGCGATCGGCAGGTCACGGGCCAGGGTGGCGCCACCGGCCAGGATCACGGCGTCGAACTCGTCCCGGAGCCGGTCTGCGGGCGGGTCGGCCCCGACATCGGCGTTCACCCGGAACCGGGTGCCCTCGGCTTCCATCTGGGCCACGCGCCGATCCAGGAACTGTTTCTCCATCTTGAAATCGGGAATGCCGTAGCGGAGCAGGCCGCCGATGCGGTCGTCCCGCTCGAACACGGTGACGGCATGACCGGCCCGGGTGAGCTGCTGCGCCGCAGCGAGCCCGGCCGGTCCGGATCCGACCACCGCCACGCTGTGGCCGGTCACCGTGGTGGGCATCACCGGAGTGACCCACCCCTCGGCCCAGGCCTTCTCGACGATCTCAAGTTCGATCTGCTCGATGGTCACCGGGTCGGAGTTGATGCCGAGCACGCAGGCCGCCTCGCAGGGCGCCGGACACAACCGCCCGGTGAACTCCGGGAAGTTGTTGGTGGCGTGCAGCCGATCGATGGCCTGGCGCCAGTCGTCTCGGTAAACGAGATCGTTCCAGTCGGGAATCAGGTTGCCGAGCGGGCAGCCGCCGCTGCAGAAGGGGATACCGCAGTCCATGCACCGGGAGGCCTGATCCCGGACCTGCGTGACCGGGAAGTCCTCGTAGACCTCGTTCCAGTCGAGCACCCGGAGCCCCACCGGGCGGCGCACCGGCATCCTGCGCCCGTGTGTGAGGAAGCCCCGGACATCACCCATGAGCCGCTGCCATGATCGCATCGAGCACCGGCTCCCCGGCATCCTCGGCCTGCCGGACCGCTTCACGCACCCGCTTGTAGTCATCCGGCATCACCTTGACGAAGCGCCGCACCTCGCGCTCCCATCGGTCCAGTATCCGGGCGGCGACAGCGGAGTCCGTTTCCCGGAGATGGGCGGTCAGCGTGCTGCGCAGGAAGGCCAGATCGTCCTCACCCAGCGGGTCGAGCGACACCATCTCGGTGTTGACCTGGCCGGGGAAGGAGCCGTCCCGGTCGTAGACGTAGGCGATCCCGCCCGACATGCCTGCGGCGAAGTTGCGGCCCGTACGGCCCAGGATCACCGCCCGCCCGCCGGTCATGTACTCGCATCCGTGGTCCCCGACCCCTTCCACCACGGCCACCGCTCCGGAGTTACGGACGCAGAAACGCTCCCCCACCACGCCCCGCAGGAACATCTCTCCTGAGGTCGCGCCGTAGAGGATCACGTTACCGGCGATGATGTTCTCCTCGGCCACCAGAGGGGCCTCCGGCGGGGGCGTGACCACGATACGACCTCCGGACAGGCCCTTGCCGACATAGTCGTTGGCGCTCCCGACGAGCCGCAGGGTGATGCCCCTGGTGAGGAAGGCGCCGAAGCTCATGCCGCCCATGCCGGTGAAGTTGACCGTGATGGAGTCGTCCGGGAGCCCGGCAGCTCCGTAGCGGCTGGTGACGTGGTAGCCGAGCAGGGTTCCCACCGCGCGGTTCACGTTGCGGACCGGCAGGTCCAGGGTCACCGGGGGACCGCCCGCCAGGGTCCCCTCCGCCAGCTGGATAAGGGTCTGGTCGAGGGCGTGGGCGAGGCCGTGATCCTGCTCGGTGGTCTGCCTCCTCGCCTGGCCGGCGGCCAGTTCGGGTACGTGGAAGATCGGGGTGAGATCGAGACCGTCGCTTTTCCAGTGGTCCACGGCGTCGCGCACGTCGAGCAACTCGGCATGGCCGATCGCCTCCTCCAGGCTGCGGAAGCCCAACTCGGCGAGCAGTTCCCTCACCTGCTCGGCTACGAAGCGCATGAAGTTGACGATGAAGCGAGCCCTGCCGTTGAAACGTTTGCGCAAGTCCGGGTTCTGGGTGGCTACCCCCACCGGGCAGGTGTCGAGGTGGCAGACCCGCATCATGATGCAACCGGAGACCACCAGGGGCGCGGTGGCGAAGCCGTACTCGTCGGCGCCCAGCAGCGCGGCGATCATCACGTCCCGGCCGGTCTTCAGCTGCCCGTCGGCCTGCACCACGATCCGGTCCCTGAGCCCGTTGAGCAGCAAGGTCTGCTGCGTCTCGGCGAGCCCGATCTCCCAGGGACCACCGGCGTGCTTGATGGAGGTCAGTGGGGAGGCTCCGGTCCCGCCGTCGTGCCCTGAGATGAGAACCACGTCGGCCTTCGCCTTGGCCACCCCGGCCGCCACGGTTCCGACGCCCATCTGGGCCACCAGCTTGACGTGGATCCTGGCCTCCGGGTTGGAGTTCTTCAGGTCGTGGATGAGCTGCTTGATGTCCTCGATCGAGTAGATGTCGTGGTGGGGCGGGGGCGATATCAGCCCCACCCCAGGTGTGGACATCCGGGTCTCCGCGATCCAGGGATAGACCTTGTAGCCGGGGAGCTGGCCCCCCTCCCCCGGCTTGGCTCCCTGGGCCATCTTGATCTGGAGGTCGTCGGCGTTCACGAGGTACTCGGAGGTGACGCCGAACCGGCCCGAAGCCACCTGCTTGACCGCGCTGCGCCGCAGGTCACCGTTGGGGTCGGGGATGTTGCGGACCGGGTCCTCACCGCCCTCCCCGGTGTTGGACTTCCCGCCGATCCTGTTCATGGCGATGGCCAGCGTCTCGTGCGCCTCCTTCGAGATGGACCCGTAGGACATGGCGCCGGTGGTGAACCGCTTCATGATCTCCGACGCCGGCTCCACCTCGTCGATGGGTACGGGAGTGCCTTCCCCGGTCTTGAACCGGAAGAGTCCCCGGAGGGTGCCCAGCCGTTCCGCCTGCTCGTCCACGAGACGGGCGTACTCGTTGAACACGTCGTAGCGACCGGCCCGCGTCGAGTGCTGGAGCTTGTAGACCACCTCCGGGTTGAACAGGTGGTACTCCCCCTCCCGCCGCCACTGGTACTCGCCCCCTCCGTCCAGGTCGCGGTGGGCGGTCTCGCCGGGGTTATCGGCAAACGCGCTCAGGTGGCGGTGGACCGCCTCGGCCGCGATCACGTCGAGGCCGATCCCTCCGATGCGGCTCACGGTCCCGGTGAAGTAGGGGTCGATCACCTCGGCGCCGATCCCGACTGCCTCGAAGATCTGGGCCCCGATGTACGAGGCGATGGTCGAGATGCCCATCTTCGACATCACCTTCAGGATCCCCTTGCCGGCAGCCTTGGCGTAGTTGGCATGGGCCTTGGCGGGGTCCATTCCGGCCAGGCCGTGACTGCCGCCCTCGATCATGTGGTCGATGGCCGCGAAAGCCATGTAGGGGTTGACGGCCGTGGCGCCGTACCCCAACAGGAGGCAAAGGTGGTGGACCTCCCTGGCGTCCCCGGTCTCGACGATGAGGCCGATACGGGTGCGGTTCCTGGTGCGGATCAGGTGGTGGTGGACGGCGGCCGTCGCGAGAAGTGAGGGAATCGGGACCCGGTCCGGGCCCACGTCCCGGTCGGACAGCACTATCGCCCACACGCCGGACTCGATCAGCCCGTCGACCTCCGCGCACACCCGTTCGAGGGCTTGGCGCAGGGAGTCGGCCCCACC
The DNA here is from genome assembly GCA_028821235.1 of bacterium. Classification (NCBI taxonomy): domain Bacteria; species bacterium. The sequence continues at coordinate 183,486 of JAPPGV010000089.1, read as the reverse complement.
GTCGGGGCTGAAGTGGCAGCTCACCACGGCGGCCTTCCCCCCGACCGCGGGAACCTCGTCCATCCGGAGGAGGGAGGCGAGCTGCCCGTTGTCGATCACGGGACTGTCGAGCTCGATCATGTTGCAAGAGCGGGGCCCCGGGCGGAACAGGTTGGACTCCGGTCCGATGGTCGTCCGCATCGAGGTCACCAACTCCTCCCGGATGGCGTCCAGCGGTGGGTTGGTCACCTGGGCGAAAAGCTGCTTGAAGTAGTCGAACAGGAGGCGGCTCCGCTCGGACAGCACCGCGGGCGGCGTGTCGGTGCCCATCGATCCGAGCGCCTCCTCTCCTCCGGCGGCCATGGGAGCGATCAGCATCCTCAGGTCTTCGTGGGTGTAACCGAAGGCTCGGAGCCGCTCCAGTACCGGAAGGTCGTCGCTCTCATCGGCGATCGCCTCGGGAAGCTCCCGGAGCCGGACCAGGCCCTCCCCCAGCCAGGCGGCGTAGGGCCGGGCCGTCGCCAGCTCGCTCTTTATCTCCACGTCGCGGACGATGCGGCCCCTGGCGGTGTCCACCAGGAACATCCTCCCGGGGCGGAGCCGGCCCTTCTCCACGATGCGGGATTGGGGAACGTCGGTGACGCCCACCTCCGAGGCCATCACCACCAGATCGTCATCGCTGACCCAGTAGCGGGAGGGACGCAGCCCGTTGCGATCGAGCACCGCGCCGATCTGCCGCCCATCGGTGAATGCGATAGACGCCGGACCGTCCCAGGGTTCCATCAGCGAAGCGTGATAGCGGTAGAAGTCCCGCACCGCCGGGTCCATGGTCTCGTGCTTCTCCCACGGCTCGGGGATCATCATCAGGACCGCCTCGGGCAGCGAGTACCCGCCCATGTAGAGCAGCTCCAGCACCTCGTCGAAACCGGCCGTGTCGGAGACTCCCGGGGTGCAGACCGGGAATACCCGTTCGAGGTCCGGAATCAGGTCGGTGGCCAGCAGGCTCTCGCGCGCTCTCATGAAGTTGCGGTTGCCCTGGATGGTGTTGATCTCGCCGTTGTGGGCGATCATCCGGTAGGGATGGGCCAGCGGCCACATCGGAAAGGTGTTGGTCGAGAACCGAGCGTGGACAAGGGCTATAGCGCTCTCGACCCGGTCGTCGTGCAGGTCGATGAAGAAGTCAGGCAGCTGCAACCCGGTGAGCATGCCCTTGTAGATGAGGGTCCTGGCAGACAGGCTTGCGAAGTAGACACCCTCATGCATGGTGGGGGCGCCCCCGATCGCCTCGCGGGGACGCCGGTCTCCCGGGCGCAGACGCACCTCGTGCTCGATCCGCTTCCGTACCACGTAGGCTCGCCGTTCCAGCGCCATCCCGGAAGCTCCGCTCCCGTCGATGAACACCTGCCACATGGCGGGCATGGTCTTGCGGGCATCACTTCCTATCACGGACGGATCGGTCTGCACCTCCCGCCAGCCGAGCACCTCGAGACCCTCGTCGGCCACGATCCGCTCGACCTCCCGGATCCCCGCTGCGGTCAGATCATCCTGGTCGGGGAAGAAGGCGATGCCCGTCGCGTAGCGGCCGGCCGGAGGGAGTGCGAAGGGAACGGCGGCCCTGAGGAAACGATCGGGGACCTGAAGCAGGATGCCGGCGCCGTCGCCGGTGTCGGGGTCGGATCCGGTGGCACCGCGATGGGTCATGTTCTCCGCCGCCCCCATCGCCAGCGCGACGAGATGGTGGCTTCGTCGCCCCTTCAGGTCCGCGACGAAGTTGACACCGCACGCCTCATGCTCGAACTCGCTCCGGTACAAACCGGGCATCAACTTCTTCTCCCCCATCGCATCCTGATGACAACTCCTCCGGCAGTGCCAGGAGGGTGCTAATCGGCCGCGAAGCACAACCGGGACGGCCTCCTCGAACGGACGACCGAATCCGTCATGCTAGGCGGGTACTCAGGAATGTCCAGTTAACCCCGTGGCCGGCAACCGAACCCCGAGTCGAGGCGTCGCGGGCCGACCACCCCCACTTTGAGCACCCACCAACGGAGCGGGCGAGTCCGGCCCGAGTACGGCGACCTCCCGGGCTGATAGCTTTGGGTCGTCATGCCAGTAATAGTCGTGGGCGCCGACACGGATATCGGCGCAGCCATCATCTCGACCGTCTGCCGTTCGGCGGCCGAGGTCCGGGCGTTCATCACCCTTGACACCGCCGCCGACCGGCTCAAGGAATTAGGTGTCAAGGTCGCGATAGGGGACGTCTCCGATAGTTCGCACGTCGAAGCGGCGGCGCTCTACTGCTTCTGTGCGGTTCTGGTGACCGAGGCCGCCCACGACGACCGTGACCGGGCCTTCGCCCGACACCCCGATGACGTCCTGGCCGGATGGGCCGAGGCAGCCCGCAACGCCGGGGTAAAGCGGGTGGTCTGGGTCGGTACCGAACGTCGGGAGGAACCGTATCCGGAGTCCGTCGGCGAGGTGGCCACCGTGATCGTCGAAGGCGACCTCGAGGCCGCCGCCCGAGCAGTGGGCGAACTGGAGGAGGCGGGAAGTATTAGTTGCTAGTTGTTAGTTGCTAGTTGTTAGTTGTTGATCACACATCGTATAGGATATGGAACGGCGGCACTGCTGGTGAGCTACCCAAGGGATGCTCTGCCGAACCAGCGTGCCGCCACTCCCGATTGACTCTGCTACTACCGCCGCAGGCGACCTCACCGAGTCAACACCTACTCTAGTCATGTCGCCATCCTCCGTGGTCCAGCTACACAATCCCGTGTAATACTATCTTCACTGGTTAGTTCTAGTTCACTATGGACGAGCAACCAGCAACCCAACGAGTGGCATCATCCAGCCAGTATTTCCCCCACTGCCGCCGGGGCGTCGGGATGGGTGCTGGCATGCGGCGCGCACCGCAGCATCCCGTTCCGCTCGGTCAGCGAGAAACCCTCCTCGACCAGACGGGCGTAGGCGGCCTCTGACGACTCCCGGGCGGGGCTGAAGCTGACGATGCCGCTGCGCTCGGCATCCTTGCGCCAGGGACTCATTACTCGGGCGCCCGCCCGGCGAGCTTCTTCCTCCACGGCAATGGATCGGGCCAGGACTGCCGCCTCCACGTCCTCCATCGAGACGGTCAGCAGCGTTCGCAGCGACTCGCAGAGGGCTGCGACCGCAGTGAAGCTCCCGCTCCCCATGACGAACCGGTCGGCACCCTCCAGCGGGGGATGCGGGAGCGGAGCGGCGGTGTCGAAGGGATCGACCACCCCGAGCCACCCCGTCAGGGCAGGGCGGAGCCGTCCCAGAGCCCGCTCGGATACGGCCAGCAGCCCGGCTCCTCCCCCGGCTCGGAGCCACTTGTGACCGCCCGCCACCATCACATCCACGCCCTCCATGGAGAACGTGAGGGCGCCCAAGCCCTGGACCGCGTCGACCACCAGCAGCGCCGGGCCGGCGGCCTCCCGGATGGCCGGCAGGTCGCATCGGTAGCCGGTCCGGTAGTCAACATGGCTGAGCGCCACCGCCGTAGTGCCCGAATCGACCGCCTGCGCCACCAGGTCGGCCGTCAACCGGCCACCCGGAACCGGAAACGTCCTCAGGTCGATGCGTCCTGCCTCGGCGGCCCGCACCCAGGGATACAGGTTGGCCGGGAACTCGGTCTCCGGCACCACCACCGTCCCGCCGGCCAGACCGTATGCGACCGCGAACAGGCCGGCGGAAGTGCTGGGAACCAGGGTCACCTGCTCGGGAGGGACGCCCATCAACCGGGCGCCGAGGCCGCGGGTCGTCTCGACCCGATCCATCACCATCGGCACCAGCTTTCCCCGGCTGCCCGACATGGCGTCGGCCATCTGCGCGAGGCCGGCCCGGGCAGGGATCGACATAGCGCCGATCGAGGCGAAGTCCATGAAACCGAACGGCTCGTCGAACTGGTCGAGAAAAGACTGCGGGAGCGCCATCGATTGCCGAGGGTAGTGCCGGCCGGGGCATCCGACGGTGCCCGGCCACGTCCCGACCAATACAATCCGCAGCCGGCGCCGACCATACGGACGACATGGATCCCTTCCTGACCGACAAGGACCAGGCCATGCTGCGGGGCGAGGGCAGCGAGGCCCAGGCTCTCGCCATGCGGGTCCTGGTGGGCCTGGCGCGCGCCACCGGCGCCCGCCGGATGATCGACATCTCGGGCGCCCACATCGACGGCACTCTCTATCTAGGGCGGGCCAGCCTCGATTTCGCCGCCCGACTGCGCGACGGTGGTGGCCGGGTGGCAGTACCCACCACGCTCAACGTCTCCTCGCTCGACCTGCTCCATCCCGACCTGTTCCTCGGGGACGACCCGACGCGGGAGGCAGCCCTGACCATGATGAGGGCCTACCTCGACATGGGCGCCTCCCCCACCTGGACGTGCGCCCCCTACCAGTTGGCCGCTCGTCCCGGCTTGGGCGATCGCGTTGCCTGGGGAGAGTCGAACGCCATCGTGTTCGCCAACTCGGTGCTCGGCGCCCGGACACCCCGGTTCGGCGACTTCGCCGACATGGCCGCCGCCATCACCGGACGGGCTCCGGAGTTCGGCCTCTATCTGGACAGGCACCGCCGCGCCCGCGTCCGGATCGATGTCTCGGTGATCGGGGAGGAAGCGCGGCTAACCGACGAGTTCTTCGCCGTGCTGGGAATCCTGGTGGGGCGGGAGGCCGGATCCGAGGTTCCCGCCATCACGGGTGTCGAAGCGGCCACGGAGGACCAGCTCAAGGTCCTGGGCGCGGGGGCGGCCACGTCGGGAGCGGTCGGCATGATGCACGTGGTGGGGATCACGCCCGAGGCCCCCACGCTGGCGAGCGCCACCGGTGGTCTCGCGCCTCGCACGGTGAGGGTTGATACAGACGCGATCACCCACGCCTATGAGGCGCTGTCGAGTACCGGCGCGGAGAAGCTCCGCACGGTGAACCTGGGAACGCCGCACTACTCGGCCCGCCAGATAGCCCGGCTCCAAGACCTGCTGGGCGGCCGCCCGATCCACCCTGAGGTGAGCCTCTACGTGAACACGGGAAGGGACGTGCTGGCCTCGTCCGCCGAGATCGTGGCGCGCCTGGAGGAGGCAGGGGTGGTGTTCGTGGTGGATACCTGCACCTACGTGACCTCGATCCTCCCCGCCGGTCTGGACCTCGCCATGACCGACTCCGCCAAGTGGGCCTACTACGCACCCGGCAACCTCGGCGTCGACGTGGTGTTCGGCTCCACCTCCGATTGCGTGGAGTCCGCGGTCGCCGGCCGGGTGATCAGGGAGGAGCGGCCGTGGTGAGCGTAGAAGCCATCCCTGTATTTCCGGGTTCCGCCGAGGGCCCGAGCCTGGTTCTCGACCAACCCCTGAGTTGGTGGGGAGGAATCGACCCCCGGGACGGAACCATCATCGACGCTCACCATCCCCAGCACGGGCAATCGACCGCCGGCCGGGTTCTCATCCTCCCGGGCGGGAGGGGATCATCGGGCGGCTCCGCGGTGCTTGCCGAGTCGGTGCGGCTCATGACCGCGCCCGCTGCGCTGGTGCTCGAGGAGGTCGACCCGATCCTGGTGGTAGGGGTGATCGTGGCCGCCGAGCTCTACCCGGACCGGAACTGCCCGCTGGTGGTGGCTCGTGAAGGCTACGACCTGCTGGTCTCGGGCCGCACCACCCGCATCCGGACCGACGGAAGGATCGACCAGTCCTGACCCCTGCTGCGCTGACGGACCTCAGCCACCGCTGGGTCGGGGCGCCCGGCGGGCCCGCTCCAGGACCCGGAAGGGGATCCGGAACACTTCCTCGTCCTCCACATAGATCGTGAAGCAGTAGCCACCCGGCCTGGGGAACACCAGGTTGTTGAACGTGAACGCCCGGGTCATCCCCATCTCCGCTCCGGGGAGACGCCTGACCGGTGGACGGACCTGGACCGTACGGGAGAACCGGCTGTTGCCGAGGAGGCTCCGGCCGTCCTCAGTCATCAGGTCCACCGACAGCGTGAAGGAGTCGGCGAAGGGCCACGGGACGCGCAACCGGATTCCGACACCAACGGAAGGATGGCGAGCCGGAAAGGACTCCACGTACAGCAGTTCCCAACCCCCGCCCAAGATGTAGAGCTTGCCACCGACCGCCTGAACCGAGTCGGCCACCATGGCGAACTCCACACTCGGCTTGGGATCTAGCGACGCCTCCAGGGAATCCATCGCCTCTACTCTAGGAGGGTGCTCATAGCCTCCGTCCAAGGGGGTGCGCTCGCCTTCCCGCGCGAGACCACCATTACGTGCCACTACAACTCGGAGGTCCTCGGTCGAACGCCGGCCGCCGGTCGAACCGTGGCACGATTCCTCCCGGAGGCTTCCTCCTGGTAGTGAGGCGCCTCGCCCTGGGTCTGGCGCTGGTCATGGCCGCGTGCGGATCGCCGGAACCGACCATCGCCTCCGACCCGTTCGATGCGATCGCCCAACTGCGGGGTCGCGTCTGCGATCAGGACATGGTCGGCTCGGCGGTGGTAATCGACCGGCACTACCTGGTCACGGTGGCACACAACGTGGCCGGCTCGGATGGCGGCCTGACCGTCACCTTCGAGGACGGCTCCGAGCACGCCGCCACCCTGGTCGGGATCGACCTCGATCGTGACCTGGCCCTGCTGCGGGCGCCGTCCGTGGACCGACCCATCCTCACAGTGGCCCGTGCCGTAGCCGGAGAAGGCGGACGCCTGATCCGCCTCCGCGCCGCCCAGCAAAGGGAGGAGGTCCCGTTCGCCGATGCCGACCTCATCGTCGCCGTGGGTCGCAACATCTACGACGAGGAGAGCTCCGTACGCCGGGACAACGTCCGGGTGCGAGCCGGCGCCGGGGCCGGTTTCTCGGGCGGGCCGGTGCTCAACCACCAGGACCAGATGATCGGAGTGGTCTACGCCGATGCCCGCCTCGATGAGATGACCTACGCCACCGCTTCGCAGGAGATCGACATCTTCCTGGAGTCGATCGACTCCACCACCGAATCCCCGTCGGGTCGCTGCCCACGCTGAAAACTCCCAACCGATCGCACCTGCCACCAGGGTTAGGATGATCGGCGCGTGTCGACCCGCCTCCCCTCCCCCTACCGGCTCCCCCGGATAATCCTCCTTTCCTACATCGGCACGCTGGCGACCGGCATCGGCGTCATCTTCTCGCTCCTGGCCGTCATCCAGGACCGGTACGGATTCCCCACCTGGTCCCTGGGCCTGCTCGCCGGCATACCCTTCGCGATGACCCTGTTCGGCAATATCTGGCTGACCCCGCTGGCGGACCGGGGCTGGGAGCGGCGCCTGATCACCCTGGGGTGCATCCTGCTCGTGGCGTCGCTGCTCTGGATGGTCTTCGCGGTGGAGCTCTGGCAATGGGTCGCGGCGCGGGCCCTCATGGGCATCGCCGAGGGGGTCTCGGTGGGAGCGGCGCGCCGGGTGATACTGAGCTGGTCGCCGGACCGCCACGGACAAGCCCTGAGTTCTCTGATGGTGGCGATGCTGGCCGGGATCCTGGTCGGACCGGTACTAGGAGGGGTACTGAACGAGATCGGCTGGGCCCTCCCCTTCCTGGTGCCGGCCGCGGCGGGAGTGGTGGTGCTCCTGGCTTTGCCGGCGGTCCGGCCCGGAGAGTACGAGCGGCCGGCCATAAGGCTCACCCGCCGCAACCTGACCGCCCTGCCGGGCTTCCTGTCAGGCTTGCTGCTGGCGGCCTCCAACTGGCTCTATGTCGGCGTCATCGATGCGATCTGGGCCCGGTACATGACCGACCTCGGGGCCCGCCCGTGGCTGATCGGGGTCGGGTTCTTGGTGATAGCCCTACCCTCCATCGTGCTCACCCCTGTCAGCGGCCGGTTGTCCGACCGGGTGAACCCGATCCGGCTGGGCCTGGTGGCGGCGGTGATGGGACTCCCCCTCCTGGCCGGCTACGGGTTGGTGTCGGCGGTGCTCCCGCTCCTCGTGGTAGGCGCCCTGCACTCCGGCTGCTGGGCCTTCGTGACCCTTCCCGGTCAGGCGGCCGTGGCCAGGACCGCGCCCGCCAGCCAAGCGGCCGAGGCGCAGGGCCTGGTGGAGGCATACGGCTTCGTGCTGGCTGCCGCGGGCGCCTTCGCCGCCGCACCGATCTACGAAGCCGCCGGCCCCAGATCGCTCTTCGTAATGACTGCGGCTGTGGTGGCGCTCACCCCGCTGGTGGTGTTCCTCCGGCGGTCGAAATGGCGGAGCGTCTTCTGATCGAGGGCTACCGGCGCCCGGGACGGATGCGGTGCGGTATCCTCTCCGCTTCTGTTCGAAGCAAGTGCCTACACGTTCGGGGAGCGGAGACTTGGGTTACCGGATCTGGTTCGAGCGTCGGGTAACGCCGGAACTGATGCCGTTCGTACCCCCGTCGGTCGACATGCTCGGTCCGGAACGCGACGGTGACCCTCTGGCCGGAGTCTCGACAGCGCGGGCCGCGATGGCGGCGCGGCTCGATTACGACGACAACCTCTTCGACCGGGCCCCGGACCTGCTGGGCGTGTTCCGCACCGGGATCGGCTACGACACCGTGGACCTGGAGGCCGCCACCCGCCGCGGGATCGCGGCGTGCAACGTCCCACAGGGCCCGACGGTTCCCACCGCCGAGCACTCCGTAGCCCTCCTCCTGGCCGCCGCCAAGCAACTCGTCCGCTCGAGCGACCGGCTCCGGGAGGGTACGGGCAACTACTACCTGAGGCACCAAGCAATGGAACTGGACGGGAAGACCCTGGGCCTGGTGGGATACGGACGGATCGCCCGGAGGGTCGGTGCGGTGGGGCTTGCCCTGGGCATGAACGTCCTGGCCCACGACCCGTACCTGCCGGACGAGGGGTTTCCGCCCGAGCTGGAGCGAGCCTCGACGCTGGAGGAACTCCTGGGGCGGAGCGATGCCGTCTCGGTTCATATCCCCATGAGCCCCGGCAACTCTCGGATGTTCAATGCCGACGCGTTCGCCGCCATGAAGAAGGGCGCGTTATTCGTGAACGCCGCCCGCGGAGGACTGGTCGATCACGATGACCTGATCGACGCCCTCGACAGCGGGCGCCTGTCGGGCGCCGGGCTGGACGTCACCGATCCCGAACCCCTCGACCCCGATCATCCGTTACTCCACCGGACAGACGTGATGGTGACGCCCCACGTGGCCTCGGCCACGCCGGAGGCGCGGGAGCGCATGTTCACCACGGCCCTGGACCAGGCACTCATGGTGCTGGAGGGGAAGCGACCGCCCCATCTCCTCAATCCGGACGCCTGGCCCGGCGTACTCCGCCGTCTTGCCGGCGACCGTTGAAGCGCGACACCAGGAGGCGTTATGGGACGATTCAGCGGCAAGGTAGGGCTGGTAACCGGCAGCACCCAGGGCCTGGGCGAGGCGATCGCCGGCCGGATGGTGGACGAGGACCTGTCGGGGCTGGTGGTGACCGGGCGGAACGAGGAGAAAGGCGCAGCGGTTGCCGCCCGCCTGAACGGCGCAGGGTGCCGGACGGTGTTCGCGGCCGCCGACCTGGGCGATCCCGGCGCGGTCGGCAACCTGATCGACGTGACCGACCGGGAGTTCGGGCGGATCGACGTGCTGGTCAACGCGGCCGGCGACACGCAACGCGGCACGGTCGAGGACACCACCGTCGAGCTGTTCGATCGCCTCATGGCGGTCAACGTCCGAGCCCCGTTCCTGCTGATGCAGGGCGCCATCCGCCTGATGCGCCGCGAGGGCATCGAGGGCACGATCGTGAACATCGCCTCGGTTGCGGCCCACGGCGGTCCTCCCTACCTGACTGTCTACGCGACCACCAAGGGCGCCCTGGTGACCCTCACAAAGAACGTGGCCAACTCCGTGCTCTGGGATCGGATCCGGGTCAACGTCATGAACATCGGATGGACGGACACCCCCGGTGAACACGCCGTAAGAACCAGCTTCCACGGCTCGGATGAAGGATGGCTCGAGAAGGCCGAGGCCGGCCAGCCTTTCGGCAGGATTCTCAAGACCTCTGAGGTGGCCAGGGCAGTGGCATTCCTCGCATCCGATGAGTCGGGCATGATGACCGGAGCGGCCGTCGACTTCAACCAGGTCGTGGTCGGCTGCATAGCGGTCCAGCATCCGCCTTCCGGCGACTGAGGACCGCTCCTACAGGTTGAAGAGGGTGGGCCCGAGCTGCCAACCCATATCGGCGCCACCCGCGGACAGTGCGAAGATCACCAGACCGGCGCCGGCCATCGAGACGTTCTTCATGAACATGGCCATCTCGAGCTGCAGCTCGCTCGCCTCGTCAGTCCAGAAGTGGTGGACCATCAACGCGGTGAGCAGGCAGTAGACAGCCAACCCGAGCGCGGCCAGGTCCATCCAGACGCCGAACAACACTCCCAGCCCGCCCGCGGCGATCAGCACACCCGAGAGCCGAATCACTATCCCGCCGGAGGGCGCTTCCCTCGACTCCGCATACCCGGCGGAACCCTTCGCATCGGCCAGGTGTCCGATGCCGGCTCCGATGAAGATGAGCGAGAAGAGGATGCGCCCGATCAGTACCAATGCTTCCATCTGGACCTCCTTGTCCGGATCCCGCGCCTCGATGCAGGTAAACGATAGGGGCCGAGCGGTACACTCGCCGGGGACGGCACCGGGGGTTGTCAAGCAAGATGGAGCGACCGCGAAAGGGCACGGCAACCTCGGCCTTCGGTTCGGGCCGGCGTGAGGGTCACGACTCCTCGGCCTTCTACGATCGCTTCCCGTCGCCCGGAATCTCCGATGACGAACGGGTGGAACCGGCGCCGGGCTTCGACCAACCCCGCGCCATCGTGGGCGACAGCCGCGACATGCGCCACCTTCCCGACAACTCCGTGGCCCTCGTGGTCACCTCACCCCCCTACTTCGTGGGAAAGGAGTACGAGCAGGCCGTAGCGGGTCGTCGCGTACCCGAGTCCTACATGGACTACCTGGGTCTCCTTCGGGAGGTGTTCGCCGAATGCGTGCGGGTGCTGGAACCGGGGGGGCGGATGGCCGTGAACGTGGCGAACCTGGGACGCAAGCCCTACCGGAGCCTCAGCGGGGATGTGACCGGCATCCTCCAGGACGATCTAGGCCTCCTGTTGAGAGGCGAGATCATCTGGACCAAGGCCAGGGGCGCAAGCGGATCCTGTGCGTGGGGTTCTTGGTGCAGCCCGGCCAATCCGGTACTCCGGGACGTGACCGAACGGGTGGTGGTGGCCAGCAAGGGCCGGTTCGACCGCGCCCTGTCCCGCTCGCAGCGGCAGGCCGCCGGTCTCCCCCACCGAGCCACGATCAGCCCGGACGAGTTCATGGACGCAACGCTGGACGTCTGGGAGATACGGCCCGCGTCCGCCACCCAGGTCGGCCATCCCGCCCCGTTCCCCGAGGAGCTCCCGGCACGCCTCATCCGGCTGTACACCTACGAGGACGATCTGGTGCTCGACCCGTTCATGGGCTCGGGAACCACCCTGGTGGCCGCTGCGGAAGCCAACCGCCGCGGCGTGGGGTATGACATCGACCCGGCCTACATAGATCTGGCCGAAGCACGCCTCGCCGACCTCGAACAGCGCACCTCCTCGCCGCTCCCCACGTCCGGCTGAACGGTCCATGGACCGTCGCCCCCTCCTCGCCGCGGTGGCATCCATCGTGGGGTACAGCATCGGACCGGTGCTGGTGCAGGTCTCGGATGCCTCGGCGCCCGTCTTCGCGTTCTGGAGGGGTTGGTTGACCATCATGGTCACCGCAACAGGGGCGGCCACGTTGCGGAGGGTCAGCTCCCGCCGGATGGGGCGGACTCCGGCCGGCCTCCCGGCGCCCGCGGGCGCCACCGGCAGGTGGCGGGAGTGGTGGGCCCCCGTGGTGGCCGGCGTGCTCAACGGGGCATCCACCCTCGCCTTCATCCAAGCCGTGAAGCTGACATCGGTAGCCGGCACCTCCCTCCTCCTACTCATGAATCCTGTCCTGATCGCGCTCTGGGCTATCCCGCTCTTCGGGGAGCGGCCCGGGATCCGGTTCCGGCTGTGGACACTGGTCGCCCTGGTCGGAGCGGCCATGGTCATCACGGGCGGTTCGTCAGGCCCGGGCGGGGATCCGGTCGGAGTGACGTTGGCGGTGGTTTCCGTGGTCCTCCTCTCCATCCAGATGGTCGTGACCAAGGTGGGTCGGAGAACGCTCAACACGGTCCCCATGCACATCACCACGACCGTCTCCGGCGCCACGTTCGTGACGATCTTCGGACTGCTGACCGGACACAGCTTCACAGACATGACCCGGACCGACGTTCTCTGCGTGCTCGGGGTTGTGGCGCTGCCTGCCACCACGAGTTCCCTGCTGATGACCTGGGCCCTGCGCTGGCTCCCAGCCAACGTCCCGCCCCTGATCCACCTACCCATCCCGTTCTTCGCGGGGACGCTGGCCTGGGTGTTCCTGGACGAGGTGATGACGCTGCACCACCTGCTCGGCGGAGCCGTGACCCTGGTCGGGGTGGCCGCCGCCCTCCTCAGCTCTTCGGGTCGGAGGCTCTTGGCCGCCGGATCGGTCCCCGGCCCGCCCGCCGACCCGGCCCCTCCGCATCCGCCCGGCCACCGACCGGGCTAGCCGGAACTACGCGTCCTCACGAGGAGGACGTCTGAGCCGTTTGGTCGCGGACCGGCGCCGCTTGGCCTCGAGGCGCTTCCGGTGGGCTGACCGGCCGGGCTTAGTGGCTCGCCGGATCGGTGGCTCGGGCGCCAGAGCGCCATCGAGGAGGTCGGCCATCCGCCGCAACGCCTCCTGACGGTTCCGCCACTGCGAGCGGTGGTCGTCGGCCACGATCCGTAGCGTGCCCGACACCATCCTCGCCCGCAGGTGACGTTCGATACGCCGTTTCTCCTCATCGGTGAAGGACGGAGACCCGGCGATCGACAGGGTGACGCCTACCCTCGTGTTCGACCGGTTGGCGTGCTGGCCTCCCGGGCCCGAAGCGGGACCGAAGTCCCATCGGAGCTCCGTAGCCGGCACGACCGGACCATGCCGGAGCCGGAGGTCACGTTTGGATTCCGCCGCCATGCTGAACGAAACTACCCGCATGGACGCCGTACCTCCCAAACCCTGGGTGATGGCCGCCCGGCCCCGCACGCTGTGGGCCGCCGTGGCGCCGGTGATGGTCGGAACCGGGTTGGCCGTCGGAGACCAGGTCTTCCGCCCGGATGCCCTGCTGGCAACCCTCGTCTGCGCTCTCGCTCTCCAAGTCGCCGCCAACTTCGCGAACGACGCCTCCGACGCCCACCGAGGGGCGGATCCGGAGACCCGGATCGGACCGACCCGGGTGGTGGCCGCGGGACTGCTCCCGGCCCGCCGGGTCTGGGCCGGCGTGGCGGTCATGTTCGGCATCGCGGCGCTGTGCGGCGTCTACATCGCCTCCATCACCAGCTGGGGGGTGATAGTGGTAGGCGTCGCGGCCCTCGTCGCCACGGTGACGTACACGGGCGGTCCCTCGCCCTACGGGTACCGCGGCATGGGTGAGGCATCGGTGTTCGTGTTCTTCGGGCTGGTCGCCACGGTGGGCAGCCGTTACGCCCACGACGCGACCTTGCCTGCCGAGGCGTGGTGGCTGGCCGTCCCGGTCGGCTTCACGGCCTCCGCCATCCTGGTGGCCAACAACATCCGGGACATCGACACCGACTCGATGGTCGGCAAGCGGACCATGGCCGTGATCCTGGGCCGGCGCCGTGCCCGGGCGTTCTTCGTGGCTCTGGTGGGCGGCGCCTTCGCCGTGGCAGCCGTCGGTGCCCTGATCGGGATGACCCCCCGGTGGTCCGCCCTGGCGCTGCTGGCCACTCCCCTCGCCGTGCCCTTGATCCGCACCATCCGGTCCGCCTCCGACGGTCCCGCGCTCATCCGGGTGCTCGAGGGAACCGCCCGGCTCCATCTCTTCGTGGGAGCCGGTCTCGCAATCGGCGCCGCGATCGGCTGAGCGGCCCGGCGCCCCCGCGTCAGGCGAGCAGGCACTCCTTGGCCACGGCACGGGCCTGGTCCATGGTCGTGACTATCCGATCGGCAGGTACTTCCCGCAGGACGTCCAGCCCCTCCAACGTCTTGGCCACCGAGTCCGGCTGCGCCATGATCACGCATGAGGTGTCGGACCTCGTGGCAACATCGATGAGCTGTGCGATCATCATCGCGGCGCTGTCGTCGATGTAGGTCGTCTCCGAGAAGTCGAAGATGACCACCTCATGGTCCCCGATCTCGGCTCCGATCACGCTCACCAGCTTGTTGGCCGACGAGACGGTGAAGCTGCCCCGGAGGGCCACCATCCCGACCCGGGCCTCGAAGGGATCGGTGGTGTCCAACTCGCTGTCCTCGCCGAAGAAGGTCCGGTCGAGTAGCGGCACCGAGATGACGCTGTCCAGTTCCAGGCGTTCCAGCTGGCGGGCGTGCGCCAGGCCGCCGGCGATCAAGCCGATCGCCACCGCCGTGATCAGGTCCACCGAGACCGTGAGGACCAGGGTCACCAGCATGACCACCAGGTGCTGGGAGCGCAGGCGGTGGATCCGGAGCAGCAGCCGCCGGTCCATGATGTCCCAGCCGACCTTCATCAGCACGCCTGCGAGTGCGGCCAGCGGGATGGGCTCGGCGAACCGGCCCAGTCCGAGGACCACGGCCAGCACGAACACGGCTCTCAGCGCGCCGGACACCCGAGTCGACCCGCCGGAGCGTATGTTGATGACCGTCCCCATGGTGGCCCCGGCCCCCGGCAGCGCTCCGAACAACCCCGCAACCATGTTGCCGATTCCCTGACCGATCATCTCCCGGTCGGGGTTGTGCTTGCGACCCGTGAGCGAATCCGCCACCAGCGATGTCAGCAGGCTGTCCACCGAGCCCAGGAGGGCCAGGATCAGCGCCGGCTGGAGGGCGGTCACGAGGAAGGCTGTGGCCGGCATCTCCCATGCCAAACCGGGCAGCCCGGTGGGGATCTCACCTATCACCGGCGCGTTCGAGAGCCACAGGACGCCCAGGAGAGTGCCGCTGAGCAGCGCCACCAGGGGGCCGGGAGCATACCGGGACAGCCGCCGCGGCCAGAGGAACCCGACCACCAGCGTTACCACCGCGACGGCCACCGCGCTGGTGTTGACGTTGCCGAGCGCGTCAGGCAATGCCCGTACCGCACCGATGGCGCCGCCTGAGGCCGAGTCCGCCCCGAGAAACGGCATCAGCTGCAGGATGATCACGATGATGCCGATGCCCGACATGAAGCCGGACACGACGACGTGGGGCGTGTAGGCGACGAACCGGCCGATCCTCGACAGGCCCAGCAGGATCTGGAACAGACCCGCCAGCAGGACCACCGTCAGCGCTTCGGGCAGGGTGTCGGCGTGGGTGGTGAGAACCACGGCCATCGCCACCGCCATCGGAGCGGTCGGGCCCGAGATCTGGGAGGGTGTCCCCCCGAAGACCGCGGCGAAGAAACCGACTGCGATCGCGCCGTAGAGCCCGGCTGCAGGACCCATTCCCGAGGCGATGCCGAAGCCCAGCGACACCGGCAGGGCCACCACCATGGAGGTGAGGCCACCGAAGAAGTCCCCCCGGAGGGTGTCGAGGTCGTACTTCACTGCCACGGCCCGCTGTCGAGCACCAAGGCAGCGCCGGCGGTCCGGCGGCATAGCGGCCTCAGCCGGCCATTGTCGATGCGGTAGACCAGTCCATGGATCTCCAGGTCCGCACCGGCGTCCCAGGCGTCGCGCACGATGTCCGTGGCCGCGGCCTTGCGCACCTGGTCGATCACGCTCAACTCGGACAGCCGCTGCGCCAGATGATCACCGTTTAGCCCCGCCAGGTCTGATCGGTATGCACGCATCACCGGGTGGAGGTTATCGAGCCAGACGCCTGCAGGGCCGCCGGGATCCCGTTTTAGGAAAGCGTCCACTCCGGCGCACCCGTAGTGGCCACAGACCACCACGCGTCGCACCCTGAGCACCTCCACCGCGAATTGCAGCACCGACAGGAGGCTTGGGTCGGACGGGACCACCAGGTTGGCAACATTGCGGTGAACGAACACCTCCCCCGGCGCGAGGTCCATGATCAGGTTGGGCGGAACGCGGCTGTCCGAACACCCGATCCAGAGCATCTCCGGATGCTGCCCCCGGGCAAGGCGACGGAACACATCCGGGTCTGCCTGCGTCTGCCGTTCCGCCCAGGCGCGGTTCCGTTCGAGTATGCAATCGATGTCGATGAGGACGACCTCCCCAGCCGACTCAGAATCGTAACCGACCCGGCCACACCGTCCGACCGAGCCGCTTTGTCGACGCCCATTGGGCTGGTTCTCGGCTGCCGGTCCGTCGAGCAACTGAACGTCTCCGAGCACCTCCCTTTACCGAAACAGGTGTACTATGGGTGGTACCATGTATGGCACTATGGAGACCCTGCCATGAGGAAAACGACCGTCTACCTACCGGACTCGCTGAAGCGCGAGGTGGAACGCCGCGCCAGGCAGCGCTCCTGCTCTGAAGCCGAAGTAATCCGGCAAGCTATTCGGGATGCAGTCGGGCGTCCAGTGCCGAAGCCAGGGATAATCCCCGGCGATGACTCATGGGCTGAACGGGTCGACGAGTACCTGGTCGGCTTCGGCGACCGGTGATCATCGCTGACACCAGCGGCCTTCTCGCCTTTTTCAGCGAGTCGGGCCGGTATCACGACGCCGTGGTCGACTGGCTGGAGAGAAACGATCCGGTCATAGTGGTTTCACCGTTCGTGATAGCCGAGATCGACTACCTGGTCGCGACGCGAAAGGGCGTGGAAGCCGAGTTGGCCGTCATCCGGGAACTGGCCGGCGGCGCCTACGAGTTGCCGATGATGAACCCCGATGATCTGGCTCTGGCATGCGAGGTCGTGGAACGTTACGGCAACCTGGGCATCGGGATCACTGATGCTTCTCTGGTGGTACTGGCCGATCACTATCGCACGCGCACGATCCTCACCCTCGACCGGAAGCATTTCGGAGTGGTGCGGCCGTTGGATGGAAGCCACTTCGAGATCGTCCCGTAGATGCCGAACATCTCAGCGCACCAGCAGCCGACGCTGGATCCCAGAGGCTACCCAAAGGTCTTGAGCGCGTCTGCTATCTCGGAGGCGACGAGGTCGGGCCGTTCCATCGGGACCAGGTGGTTCTGGCCCGCCAAGTAGGTAGTGGTCGCATCGGGGAGCGCCTCGGGTAACAGCCCCAGGGCGGGTCCCAACTCGCCGGCCCGGTCGGTGATTACGAGCCGCACAGGCAAGGCCAGTTCGTCTAGCCGGGCGAACGCCCCGCATTCTGAGCCGGCGGCGAACACGTCCGCCTCAACCTCTCGGCGGCAGCGCAACGCCAGCCCTTCAGGTACCTCACGGAAGCCGTGGTCCATGTAGGCCCGGAACACCTCAGGATGCCAGCGCTGGAACAGCGGCTTGGCGAGGTATGTCTCGATCAGCTCGTCCCGGGAACCGAAGACCGGGCGCCTCCGGGCCGCTCCCTGCGCCAGCGAAAACTCGGGGTTGCGCACGAAGGGCGGCGGGATGAGGACCGGTTCGACCAGCACCAGCCCGGTGAAGGTACCGGGACGCAGGAACTCCGCCAGGACCAGCACGGTCCCGCCCATCGAGTGGCCCACTCCGACCACGGATTCCGGTAACCGTCCGGCGCGGTCGAGGTCGCCGATCAGCTCGACCAGATCCCTCCCGAGCGTCCACCACGACGCAGGCAGTTCCAGCGCCGGCCCTCGTCCGTGGCCGCGGGCATCCCATGCCAGCGCCGGCGCCGCAACGCCCTGGTCCCGGAGGCTCGACACCACCGGACGCCAGAGCTCCTTGCAGAATCCGGTGGCATGGGCCAGCAGGAACAGCCCGTCGCCCGCGCCGTCATGCCATTCGAGGGCTCTCCGATCCACGGGCGAGGGTCTCTAGTGGTCTGCGCGCCAGGGCTCGACCGCATCAGGGTCGACGCCGTAGCGGCCGATCGCCTCCGCCACCGTTTCCGGATCGACCCCTCCCAGCCCTGCCAGCTCGGAAAGGACCGCTACCACCACGTTGGGACCGTTCACCTCGTAAAACCGGCGGAGGTCCTCCCGGGCATCCGAGCGTCCGAAGCCGTCCGTGCCGAGCGATGTGTAGGGGCCGGGAACCCAGCGGGAGACCTGGTCGGGAACCGCCCGCATGTAGTCGGTCACGGCCACGACCGGGCCGTCGAAGGCGCCGATCCGCTCGGTGACCAGCGGGGTTCGGGGCGCCCGATGGGGATGGAGGCGGTTCCACCGCTCCACCGCTATGGCATCGTCCCGCAACCGCCCGTACGAGGTCACGCTCCACAGCTCCGCCCCCACCCCGTAACGTTCCGCCAGTTCTTCGCGGGCCCACCGGGCGGAGCTGTGACTCGGCCCGGAGAAGAGGATCGCCGCCCGGTGCGGCACGCCCTCGGGCGCCCCGGCGAACCGGTACATGCCTTCGACGATCCCATCTTTCGCTCCGTCGGGCATGGGCGGCTGGACATAGTTCTCGTTGTAGATGGTGAGGTAGAAGATCACGTCGTCCTGATCGACGCACATGCGGTGGAGGCCGTGCTCGACGATGACCGCGAGCTCGTAGGCGAACGCCGGGTCGTAGCTGACCACCGCCGGGTTGGTGGAGGCCAGGATCAGGCTGTGCCCGTCCTGATGCTGGAGGCCCTCCCCCGCCAGGGTCGTCCGGCCGGCGGTCCCGCCCATCAAAAAGCCCCGAGCCCGGGCGTCGGCAGCCTGCCAGATGAGATCCCCCACCCGCTGGAACCCGAACATCGAGTAGAAGGTGAAGAAGGGAACGGTCATCACCCCGCGGTCGGCGTAGGAGGTGCCCGAAGCGATGAAGCTGCACATCGACCCCGCCTCGGTGATGCCTTCCTCCAGGATCTGGCCGTCCTGGGACTCCTTGTAGGAAAGGAGCAGGGCGGCGTCGATCGGCTCGTACTTCTGCCCTCCGGACGCGTAGATCTTCAGTTCCCGGAACAGCCCGTCCATGCCGAAGGTGCGGGCCTCGTCCGGGACGATGGGCACCACCCGCTCCCCGAACCTCTCATCCCTGGCCAGGCCCCTGAGCAACCGCACGAAGGCCATGGTGGTGGATGCCTCGTGGGCGCCCGTTCCCGCATGGAACTCGTCGTAGATGGAGGGGTCGGGCAACTCGATCCGCCGCCTGGCGCGCACCGTCCGGTAGGGCAGCATCCCGTTGAGCGCTTTCCGCCGGTCCATCATGTACTGGTACTCGGGAGCATCCCTCGCGAACCGGCAGTACGGGAGCTCCCGGCCGTCCTCCAGCAACTCCGCCGGGATGTCCTCCTGGAGGTTGATGCGCTCTCGGAGCCGGCGGAACTGCTCGTTGGACATCTTCTTGATCTGGTGGGTGGCGTTGCGCCCCTCGATGTCCGGTCCGAGCGTCCAGCCCTTGATGGTCTTGGCGAGGATCACGGTGGGGGCGCCGGTCTGCTCGGTGGCGGCCTTGTAGGCGGCGTAGAGCTTCTTGTAGTCGTGGCCCCCCCGGGGCAGCTTCTCGAGCTGGCGGTCGGTCAGGTGCTCCACCATGCGCCGCAACCGGGGATCGGGCCCGAAGAACTCCTCCCGGATACTGGCGCCGGGTAGCGACTTCAGCCGCTGGTAGGCGCCGTCGACGGTCTCGTTCATCCTCTTGACGAGCACGCCGTCCACGTCGTTGGCGATGAGCCCGTCCCAGCCCCACCCCCAGATCACCTTGATCACGTTCCAGCCCGCGCCCCGGAACACCGCCTCGAGTTCCTGGATGATCTTGCCGTTGCCGCGCACCGGACCATCGAGGCGCTGCAGGTTGCAGTTGACCACCCAGATCAGGTTGTCCAACTGCTCCCGGGCCGCTAGCGAAATGGACCCGAGGGTCTCCGGCTCGTCGCACTCGCCGTCACCGATGAAGCACCACACCCGTGATTCGCCGGTGTCATCGAGACCCCGGTTGTGGAGGTAGCGGTTGAAACGGGCCTGGTAGATGGAGGCAATCGGTCCGAGACCCATCGAGACGGTCGGATACTCCCAGAAGTCGGGCATGAGCCGGGGGTGCGGGTAGGACGACAGGCCCTTCGGCGAGAGCTCGCGGCGGAAGTTGTCCAGATGCTCCTCATCGAGGCGCCGCTCCAGGAAGGCCCGGGCATAGATGCCGGGTGCGGCATGGCCTTGTATGTACACGTGGTCACCCGGCTGCCCCTCCGCCTTGCCCCGGAAGAAGTGGTTGAAGCCGACCTCGTACTGCGCCGCCGACGATGCGAACGTGGAGAGGTGCCCACCGATCCCCTCGACAGCCTTGTTGGCCTTGACCACCATCACCGCCGCGTTCCAGCGGATGAAACGCCTGATCCGCTTCTCGAGGTACTCGTCGCCGGGGAACCAGGCCTGCTCCTCGGCGGGGATGGTGTTGACGTAGGGCGTGGAGACGGTCGGCGGGTATGCGACCCCCATCTCCCGGGCCCGGTTGAGGAGTGCGCGGACCAGGAATCGGGCCCTGGCCTCGCCCCGGAAGTCGACCACCGCTTCCAGGGAGTCGATCCACTCCTGGGTCTCCTCCGGGTCGATGTCGGGTAGCTGTCGGAAGAACCCGTCGATCTTCAAACGCCCACGCTCCTTCCACAGTCCGTGACCCCTCCAACTCTATCGGGGTCGGAGCCGTGTACGAACCGGTATCTGAGATCTCGAGTGAGACCGGCCGTCTTGGAGGCTTCCCAGGGGGACGGGTAGCGTGCCGACTATGAGTTTCTGGCGTCTGGACCCGGATGTGATCCACCTCAATCACGGGTCCTTCGGCGCCGCACCGGAGCCCGCCCTGGAGGAGCAACGGCGACTCCGGGACGCCATGGAGTCCAATCCCACCAGGTGGTTCCTGGCGGATTACCAGCCCGCCCTCGACGAGGCCCGGTCGAAGGTAGCCGGCTTCCTGGGCGCGGATCCGGCCGGGCTGGCGTTCGTCAACAACGCCACCGAAGGAGTGAACTCCGTGCTCCGGTCGCTGGAGGCCGACCTGAGACCTGGCGACGAGATCGTGGTGACCGATCACGAATACAACGCCTGCCGTAACGCGGCCGCAGTGACGGCTGCCCGCACCGGGGCCCGGGTAGTGCCCGCCGCCATCCCCTTCCCTCTCCGGTCAGCCCGGGAGGTGACCGACAGCATCCTCGGGATGGTCACCGACCGGACCCGCCTGCTGATGGTCGACGCGGTCACTTCCCCGACCGCCCTGGTCTTCCCGCTGAAGGAGATAGTGGCGGCGCTGGAACCGGAGGTCCGGGTACTGGTGGATGCGGCGCACGCGCCCGGCATGATCGACTTCGACGTGACCGCTCTGGGTGCCTCCTACGTCACCGCCAACTGCCACAAGTGGATGTGCGCCCCGAAGGGCTCCGCCATCCTGTACGTGCGGGAGGATCGCCGGGACCGCATCTATCCGGCGGTGATCAGCCACGGCTACAACGGGGGCTGGCCGGCGGAGGGTGGGCATCTCCACACCCAGTTCGACTGGACCGGCACGGACGACCCGACCGCCTGGCTGGCCACTCCGGTCGCCCTGGAGGCGATGGCGGAGCTCCATCCGGACGGCTGGGAAGGAGTGAGGCGCGCCAACCGGGACCTCTGCCTGACCGCACGGGACATGCTGGTCGACCTGCTGGGCATAGAGCCGCCCGCCCCCGACGGAATGATCGGAGCGATCGCTTCGGTACCTCTTCCCCGCACCCTTCCTCAGGGCGGAACCATCTTCAACCCCTTGATGATGACCCTGCGAGATCGCTGGGACATCGAGGTGATGGTGATGAGCTGGCCCGATCCCTCCTCCAGCCTGCTGCGCGTCTCCACACAGCAGTACAACACGGTGGACGACGTCAAGCGGTTGGTCGAGGCGGTGGCAGCCGAATTGGAGTCTCGCTGAGCCGGCTGCCGGCGGCTCGTTGACCACACCAGGCCGGAGGGCGCCGGGCTGAGCCTCCCCGTGGGCTCAGGACCCCTCGAGGGCGGGCGCCACCCCCCGCCGGATCACCATCGTCACAGCGCCCAGGACGACCACTCCGCCCATCACCACCCAGACAGTCGGGCGTTCGTCCAGCCAGAGCCAGCCGATGAACGCGGAGAGGGGCGGCGTGGCGTAGAGGGCCGACGACACGACAGCGGCGGGAGCGCCCACCATCGCCCGCCCCCACAGGACGAAGCCCAGGGCGGAGCCGCACACGCCCAGGTAGATGAAGGAGAGCAACGCATCCCACGGGGCACTGGCAACCTGGTCCGGAGCCCGGACCAGCAGCGGCAGCGAGGTGACGGCACCAACCCACATCGACCAGGAGGCCACCTGAAGCGGGCTGTACCGGGCCACAAGGGACTTGACCATCACGTTGTAGAGCGCGTGGGCGAGGGCGGCGACCAGCAGCAGGAGGCTGGACAGGCCGAGATCGAGACCGCCGGCCTGGCCGAGGATCACCAGCGCCGCCCCCGGGAACGCCAAGAGAAGGCCCGACCATCCCCAGAGGGTCAGGCGTTCCCCGATCATCGGACCCGACAGCACGGCCACGAAGATCGGGGTCAGGGCGATCAGGATGGCGGTGGAAGCGGACTCCACGACCCTGAGGCCGACATAGAGGATGGACAGGTAGAAGGTCATGCCGATCAGCCCGGCGGTGACGACCCGCAAGCGGTCCCCTCGTTCGGGAAGGCCGACCCGCCGGGGCAGGGCGATGACCGAGAGGGCCAAGGCGGCGGCCACCAAGCGGAGCCCCGAAAGGTGGAGCGGGTCGAAGTGGCGCAGACCCACCCTGGCGACCGGGTAGGAGAACGACCAGATCAGGATGGTGGCGAATGCAGCCACCATGGCAGCCCGGTAAGCCATACCAGGCCAGGCTAACCGGCCGTCATCCGACCTCCGCTTAGCGGAGACCGTCGAAGAGGTCGACCTCCCGGAAGGGTGCGTCCACCCTGGAGTGGAGCCGCTGGAAGGCTTCGACGCCCAGCACGTTCGGTACGTCCTTCTCGGGAACCTGGAGCATGAACCAGTCTTCGGGAATCTGGGTACGGTGGGCTCGCAGCGCGGCGACCTTCCGTTCTATCCAGGGCCTGACGTCGACCAGGGTGGTGATGTCCTCGTCAGGGGTGCCCCAACCCTCCGATTCCTTTGCTTCCTCTTCGGTGATCAGACCCGCCTCGAGCCGGGCCTGGATCATCGCGTGCACGCGGGAGCGGGGCCAGGTGCTCATGTAGAGCTTGGACGGACTCCAGACATCGTCATCCTCCTCGAGCGGGAACCGGCGGGTGTCCTCGGCCCCGAAGTAGGCGGCCATGCCGACCCGGTGAACCTGGATGTGATCAGGATGCCCGTAGCCGCCGAACGGGTCGTAGATGGTCATCACCTCCGGCCGGTGCCGACGGATCAGATGGATAAGGCGGCCGGTGGCCTCCGGGAAGTCTGCCTGCCAGAAGCAGTCCGGGTGCTCGTTGGGATCGGATCCCATCATTCCCGAGTCCCGGTATCCGAGGAAGTGGTGCTGGGCGATTCCCAGAACGGCAACCGACTCTGCCATCTCCCGAGCCCGCACCTCGGCCAGGCGGGGACGTATTTCATCCGGATTGTCGTAGTTGTGCACTTCACCCTCGCACCCGTCGGTGGCGGTGACCACCACCGCATGCTCTCCGGCCTCCGCATACCGCGCCAGGACGCCTCCCGTCGAAGTGGCCTCATCGTCTGGATGGGCGTGGAAGGCGAGCAGCCCGGGCATACGAAGTCTCCGGTGGTTCGGCGGGGTATTCCGACCGGCAAGGATAGATGGTTCAGACGGTATCCACGCCGATACGTCAACCGTTGCCCGATGGCTCAGCTCTAGCAACCGCCGCTAGCCGCCTATGTAGCTCATTTCTATCTTCGGTAGGTCGACGGTGGCTTCGGAGCGGATCTCCGAGTAGCGATCGTCCCGGGTTTCCCAGATCCCGTGGATGGTGCGGATTATCTCCTCCTCGTCCGCTCCCGATCGCAGGACCTTGCGGAAGTCGGTGCCCTTGACGGCGAAGAGGCAGGTGTAGAGCATTCCCTCCGCCGAGATCCGGGCTCTCGTACACGTTGCGCAGAAGGGCTGGGTGACCGAAGCGATGAAGCCGACTTCGCCGGCGCCGTCCACGTACCGCCAGCGGTTGGCCACCTCGCCCCGGTAGTTGGGAGCCACCGGCTCGATCGGGAACTCGGCGTCGATGGCCCGGACCAGTTCGGCGGCCGGTACCACGTCGTCCATCCGCCAGCCGTTGGTAGCGCCCACGTCCATGTACTCGATGAAGCGGAGAATGTGACCGGTGCCCCGGAAGTGGCGCGCCATGTCCACCACCCCACCGTCGTTCACTCCCCTTTTCACCACCGCATTCACCTTGACGGGCAGGCCCGCCCGGGATGCCGTCTCGATCCCGTCCAGCACGGCCGCCACCGGGAAGCCCACGTCGTTCATCGCCATGAAGGTGGCATCGTCCAGGGAGTCGAGCGAGACCGTGACCCGGGCCAACCCGGCCGATACCAACGCCTCGGCCTTGCGGGCCAGCAGCGAGCCGTTGGTGGTGAGGGTCACCTCGCATCCGGTGGCGCCGGCGAGCATGGCGATCAGCCGCTCGATGCCCCTGCGCAGGAGGGGCTCGCCGCCGGTGAGCCGTATCTTCTCCACCCCCAGCCGCTCGAAAGCACGGGCCAGGGTGACTATCTCCTCGAAGCTGAGCAGCAGGTCTCGCTTCAGGAACACGTATTCCCGGTTGAAGATCTCGGCCGGCATGCAATAGCGGCACCGGAAATTGCACCTGTCGGTCACCGAGAGCCGCAGGTCACGAACGGGACGCCGCCTGGTGTCCACCACCACTGGAATCATCCCGACCAGCCTAATGGTGGCCCGGAGTTCCGGGACATCTCCAGCCGCCAGGTCCGATATGGTTCAGAATGGGAAAAAAGGTCTCGGGTTACTCCGGCACTTCAGCATTGGTTTGCGCTATGTTGACCGCCGATCCATGTCGTTCAGAATGCCGAATCGTAACTACCGCTGCTTTGGTACCGGATACCGGGGCCGGAAGCCTTCGGGCGCCCGGTCGCTCGGCGATGAGTCCGGCGCCGCCGTCATCGAGACCCTCATGGCGATGGGCATGGCCTTGATCACGGCCGCCTTCCTGATGAACGGCCTGCTGATGCTCTACACCCGCTCGGTGATCCAGTACGCCGCCGACTCGGGCGCCCGGGCCGGTGCTCTCTCCGGTGGGACGGGATCGACCTGCGAGGACACCGCCGAGCGGATCATCTCCAGCCTGGCCGGCCTCTACCAGGACTCCACCGAGGTGGACTGCGACCGCCAGGCTGCGCTCACCACAGCGCAAATCGCCGCCCGGCTCCGGCCCGTCTTCCCCTCGCTGGGACCCTCCTGGAGCTTCACCATGCGGGCCACGAGCGTCACCGAGCCGGTCCCATGATGCGCCCGGAGCGGCACCGGTCGCGGATAGCCGGCGAGAGCGGCACCGGCGCCATCGACCTGGTGCTGGTGGCGGCCTTCATCCTGATCCCGTTCGCCATGCTGCTGCTCAGCTTCGCCATCCGGATGGAATACCGCTCCATGGCGGACGCCGCCGCCCGGGAGGCGGTACGAGCCTGTGCCACCGCCTTCGACCCGGAGACGGGACAGGACCGGTCCGAGGCCGTGGCCCGCCGGATCCTGGCCGAGCGGAGCCTGGCTCCCGGTACGCCCGACCTTGTGATCGACTGCCGGACCTCCTGGGCGCCGGGCGGGGTGGTGAGCGCCCGGGTATCGCTGGACGTACCGGCCATCAAGGTGATGGGATCCTGGACGCTGGGCACGTGGACGATCACCAGCAGCTACCGGGAGCAGATGGAACCGTACCGGAGTATTCCGCGCCCATGAGGCGCCGCGTAAAGCAGACCGGCCGATCCGGACCGGCCGGTGAGCGAGGCGCTGTCGTGCTGTGGAGCCTGGGGTTGCTGCTGATGCTGTTGTTCGCGGGCGGTCTCGCACTCGATCTGTGGCGGGTGCTCTCCCGGCACGGCACCCTGAGCGGCATCGCCTACAAGTCGGCCGTCGCCGGGGCCGCCAGGGTGGTCGAGTCCGACCTGTACGAGAACAGGCTGGTGCTGGATCCGGATGTCGCCGAGGAAGCTGCCCGCCGGTTCGCCGAGAACCAGCCGGACTGGGACAACTCGATGAGCCTCACCCCTGAGGCGAGCCGGTCGGAGATAGTGGTGGAGATAACCGAGACGGTCCCGCTGACCTTGATGCGGATGTTCGCTCCCGCCGGCGGGATAACGGTCACGGTGACCGCCCGGGCCTCACCGGCCGAGTTCGAGTGATCCGGCTGAACCGGCCGCCGCGTCTACATTGCATCTACCCGGAGAGATGAGGACAACGTGCGCAGTTTCGACCTGCTGGTAATCGGCGCAGGCTCGGGCAATTCGGTGATCGGGCCCGAGCACGCCGATTGGGACATCGCCATGGTGGAACACGGTCCGTTCGGCGGAACCTGCCTCAACGTCGGATGCCTCCCGTCCAAGATGTTCGTCTACACCGCCGAAGTCGCCGAACTGGCAGCCGGCGGCGACCGGCTGGGCGTTCACACCAGCTTCAACGGCGTCGACTGGCCCGCCGTCAGGGACCGCATCTTCGGCCGGATCGACCCGATCGCCGAGGCGGGCCGCGACTACCGGGAAGGATCACCCAACGTCACTGTGTACCCGGTCACCGGACGCTTCGTGGCCCCCAAGCAGCTGGAGGTCGGCGACGAAGTGATCACGGCCGACCGGATCGTGCTGGCGGCGGGCGCCCGAGCCGTGGCTCCTCCCGTACCCGGCCTGGACGGCGTCGGCTACCACACCTCCGACACGATCATGCGCCTGGATCGGCTACCCGAGCGCCTGCTGGTGATCGGCGCCGGCTACATCGCCGCCGAACTGGGGGGTGTCATGGGCGCGCTGGGGTCGAGGGTGACGTTCCTGCTGAGGGGAGACAGCTTCCTGCGGCGGGAGGACGCGGAGATCAGCCGCCGCTTCACCGATGCCTACTCGCAACGGTTCGATGTGCGCACCCACACCCGGATCCTCGGAGCCCGCCGGGAAGGTGACGAGGTGGTGTTGCAGGTGGCCGGCCGGGATGGGGTCACCGCTGACCTGCGCGGCGACGAGCTCCTGGTCGCGACGGGACGGAGGCCCAATTCGGACCTGGTGGACGCGGCCGCCGGGGGACTCGCCGTGGCCGACCGGGGGCAGGTGATCACCGATGACCACCTCCGTACCAACGTGGACGGTGTGTGGGCCCTGGGCGACATCACCAACCCGGTCCAGCTCAAGCACGTGGCCAACCACGAAGCCCGGGTGGTCCGCCACAACCTGATCCATCCTGATTCGCCGATCACGGTCGATCACCGCTTCATCCCCCATGCCGTGTTTGGCCATCCCCAGATCGCAGCAGTGGGGTTGACCGAACGCGAGTGCCAGGAGCAGGGCCTCCCCTACGTGTCCCATGTCCAGCCCTACTCGGCTGCCGGCTACGGATGGGCCTTGGAGGACACCGAGAGCGCCGCCAAAGTCATCGCCCACCGCCACACCCGCCGGCTGCTCGGGGGCCACATCATCGGGCCCCAGGCCTCCACCCTCATCCAGCAGCTGATCCAGGGGATGCACTTCGACCTGACCGTCGACCAGATGGCCCGTGGCCAGTACTACATCCACCCGGCCCTGCCCGAGGTGGTGGAGCAAGCCCTCCTCGAGCTATAGGACGGGAGACGATCACGGCCTCGTCACCAGTCGTGCCCTTCGGCGAAGCAGGTCCGATGCCGGATCAGGCATCGCCGCCGGGTTGGCGCGCTACCCTCAACGTTCGAGGCTGATGGATGCTCGGAGCCTCGTACCTCACAAGCAGATGGCGCATCCCGGGCCCGCGGGCGCCGGGTGGTGAAAGGATCGGCGATGCCGGGTTATGACTACGACCTAGCGATCATCGGATCGGGGCCTGCCGGTCAGCGGACCGCCATCCAGGCGGCCGAGATCGGGAAACGCACCGTCATCCTCGAGAAGTCCCCCCGCATCGGCGGTATCAACATCTACGCCGGCACGGTCAGCAAGACGATGCGGGATGCGGTCCTCTACCTCACGGGCTACCGGGAACGCAACATCTACGGCCAGTCCTACGCGGTCAAGCAGAACATCACGATGGACGACCTGATGGTGCGCACCCGATACGTGATCCAGCAGCAGTCGGACATCCTGCAGAGCCAGCTCGCCCACAACCGGGTGGAGACGATCATCGGCGAGGGCTCATTCGTCGACCGCCACACCCTGAGGGTGAGGTCCGAGGAGAACCGGACGGAACGCACCATCACCGCCGACAAGGTGGTGATCGCAGTCGGCTCCTACTCCACCGAGCCTCCGGTCGTCTACGCCGACGGGCGGCTGGTCTTCGTGAGCGATCACATGCTCAGCCTGCCGAAGCTGCCCCGTACGCTGACCATCGTCGGCGCGGGCGCCATTGGGCTGGAATACACCAGCACGTTCGCCGCGCTCGGTATCCGGGTGACCCTGGTTGACCGGAACCATCGCCTGCTCACCTTCGCCGATGAGGAGCTCGCCGACACGCTCGCCTACCACATGCGCCAGACCGGCGTGACCCTGCGCCTGACCGAGGTGGTGTTCGACATCGACTACATGAGGGACGAGGTGGGTGACCGGGTGCGGGTACAGCTCGAGAGCGGCAAGCAGATCATCAGCGACGCCGTCATGTACTGCGTGGGACGGACGGGCTGTACGGCTTCGCTCAACCTCGAGGCGATCGGGCTGGAAGCGGACGCACGCGGCCGCCTCAGCGTCGACGAGAACTACCAGACCAGCGTCGAGGGCGTCTACGCGGTGGGTGGGGTGATCGGGTTCCCCGACCTGGTCTCGACCTCCCGCATGCAGGGGCGCCTGGCCGCCCGCCATGCGTTCGGGATCGAGCGCGAGGACTTCCAGGACCTCCTCCCCTACACCATCAAGACCATTCCCGAGGTGGCCATGGTGGGCAAGACCGAGGACCAGCTCAACGAGGAAGGCGTCCCCTTCGAGGTGGGCAAGGCTCGCTACCGAGAGACGGAGAGCAGCCTGATGCGAGGCGACGACGTCGGATTCCTCAAGCTGCTGTTCCATCTGAAGACCCGGCAGATCCTCGGGGTGCACATCGTGGGCGAGAACGCCGCCGAACTGATCCACATCGGCCAGGCTGTCATCGCCTACGGAGGAACCATCGACTACTTCGTGGAGTCGGTGATCGGTTATCCCACCCTCGCCGAGGCATACACCACCGCCGCTCTGGACGGGATCAGACGGCTGGGGGGCTACTGACCCGCTCCTCCGCCCCGAACGCCGACGGATGGCGTTGCTGGGCCCCGGCCCTGCCACCCGGAGCTCCGCACGGATCGGCCGTCCTGAACTCCACCCGGTGGCCCAGCGCATCGGCAAGCAGGCTCGACCGGGCCTTGGCGCTGAACATCTCGATCTCCACATCCATCCCGTCCGCCGCCTCCACATCGATGGTGATGGTGTCACCGTTGAACCGGGCATGAACGCACTCCACCGCCCGCCTGTAGGTGCGGTCAAGCCCGATTCCGACTCGCAACATACCGGCCAGCAACCGAACCTTGCGCCGGTCGGATCGGCTCAGGGCACTGAAGCGCGAATGCCTCCTGCGGGGAGCACTCTTGCGGTGGTAGCGGGCCACCAGGGCGATCAGCTCTAGCTCGCCGGCCGTGAATCCGGCCAGGCGCTCGCTGTGACGGATCAAATAGTACGAGTGGCGGTGATGGGCGGAGTTGGCCACAAAACGCCCGATGTTGTGGAGCAATCCCGCCGCCTCCAGCAGTTCGCTATCGCTCGCGCCCAAGCCATGAACATGTTGGGTCTCGTCGAACAGCTGCAGGGCCAACTCCGTGGCGTGTTCGACATGGATGAGATCCTCGTCATAACTCCGGGCCAGGGCCAGGACGCTGCTCCGCCGGAGGTCGCCGAGATGGTGGAGTCGATCGGATAGCGACTCCTCCCGCCGGCTGAACCTGTCGAGAAGAACCCCCTCGCGCAGGGCGCCTGTCGATATGACCAGAGACTCGATCCCCAGGTCTTCGAACAGCTGGCTCAGCAGGACGGCTCCTCCGACGATCACATCCCGACGGGCCGGCTCGAGGCCGGTGAGGCCCTTGCGGTCGTCTGGGTGCGCCCGAGCCAGAACCGCCGCCACCGTCCAGTCGAGTTCCTTCCGGTCGATGGTGGTGTTGGCCAAGCTTCGGGGCCGCTTGCCCCGGCTCGATGCGGACATGGACGCCAGCGCGGCGATCGTCCCCGAACATCCCACCGCAAGATCGAAGCCGATAGCCCTGGCCCGGCGGGCCTCCGGCGCCACGAAGGAACGGATGTGCCGGCGACACTCCTCCACCGCCCCGTCGCGGATGATCCCGCCCGGAAAGAAGCGCTCGGTGAGCCGCATATGCCCGAGCTTGACGCTGCGTACCAGGTGGGGCTCGGTGTCGGTGGCCACGATCAGCTCGGTCGATCCCCCGCCGATGTCGATGACCAGGTGGGGCCGTCCGGCCGCCGGCACCGCGCTCAACGCCCCGAGGTGGATGAGCCGCGCCTCCTCCACTCCCGAGATCACCTCGACGTCCACCCCGGTCTCGTCCCGCACCTGTCGCTGGAAGTCGGTCCGGTTCTCGGCCTCCCGGGCCGCGCTGGTGGCTACCGCCACCACTTCGGCGCCGTAGGCGTCCGCGATGTGCCGGAACTCGGTGAGGGCCGCCACCGCCCGCTCGATGGCGTCATGGCCCAAGTGCTTCATGTCGGTGGCGCCCTGCCCGAGGCGAACCGACAACTTCTCACGGGCCAGAACCTCCGGAGTCCCACCATCCACCGGCCGGGCTATCACCATGTGCACGGAGTTGGTCCCCACGTCGATGGCCGCCAGAGGCGTCGAGTCCCGCATCAATCGGCCAGTATCACCAGGGGACGGCATCAAACCAAAACCCCGCCATCTACAGACCGGTCGTCTCTTCTAAGTCTTCTTGGCCACCCGGATGTAGCGGCGGACTGCCAGGGGGGCGAATACGGCGATGATCAGGCAGGCGCAGGACACGGTGTAGATAACCGGATTCTGCAGCGCCCAGGAGGCCGGTTCGGGGGTTCCCGGTGGGATGTTCCCGAACAGCTCTCTGGTCGCCTGGACCAGGGACGAGATCGGGTTCCACTCGGCGAACACCCTCAGCACCGTTGGAAGGCTCTCGGCCGGCACGAACGTGTTGGCGATGAACGTCATCGGGAAGATCACGATGAAGGAGGCGTTGTTGAGCACCTCCGGGCTGGGCACCGACAGGCCGAGCAGGGCCATTATCCAGGAGACGGAGTAGGCGAACAGGAGCAGCAGCAGGAAGCCGGCCAGAGCGTCGAGCAGGCTTCCCCTGACGCGCCATCCCACGATGAGTCCGGCTGTCGCCATGACGGTCAGCGTGATGATGTTGTAGACCACATCGCTGGCGGTCCGTCCGAACACCACCGCCGCCCGCGACATGGGCAGTGAACGGAACCTGTCGATGATGCCCTTCTGCATGTCCTCGGCGAGGCCGGCGCCGGTGAAGGTGGCGCCGAACACCACGGTCTGTCCGAAGATCCCGGCCATGAGGAACTCCCGGTAGGACCCGCCCGGGATGTCGATGGCGCTTCCGAACACGTAGGCGAACAGCAGGACGAACATGATCGGTGAGAGCAGCACGAACACCAGCACGTCGGGCACCCGCTTGAGCTTGATGAGGTTGCGGCGGGCGATGACCAGGCCGTCGCCGAGGGCTGACAGGAAGTTCATCGCGATCCCCTTCCCCTCCGGCCCGGCTTGGCAGGCGGCGGCGTTTCCTCGCCGGACTCCGCGGAAGCACCGGTCAGCGCCAGGAACACGTCGTCGAGAGTCGGACGGCGGAGCACCACCTCGCTGATCCGGACCCGGTGACTCTCGAAGGCCTCCAGCACCCCGGCCAGCTCTCTGGTGCCGCCCGACACGGGCGCGACCACCGTGCGGGACCGTTCGTCGCCCTGCAGCTCTCCAACCGCCGCCCGACCCAGTATCTCGTGGGCCGCAGGTAGGTCATCCCGGTTGGTCACCTTGACCGCGATTCGCTCGCCGCCCACCATGTCTTTCAATTCGTCAACCGTGCCATGGGCAATGGTCTTGCCCTTGTCGATGACCAGGACGTCATCGGCCAGCCGGTCGGCTTCCTCCAGGTACTGGGTGGTGAGGAGCAGCGTGGCTCCCTGATCGACCAGGGTGCGGATCAGCCCCCACAGCTCCCTGCGGCTGATGAGGTCCAGGCCGGTTGTGGGCTCGTCCAGGAACAGCACCGGCGACTCCGCCACCAGCGCCCCGGCCAGGTCGAGTCGCCGCCTCATGCCTCCCGAGTAGGTCTTGACGGGCCGGTCGGCTGCGTCGGCCAGATCGAACCTGTCCAGGAGCTCCCGGGCCCGGGACCTCGCCTTCTTCCGGCCGAGGTGGTAGAGACACCCGATCATGTCCAGGTTCTCGAAGCCGGTCAGGTCCTGGTCGACCGCGGCGTACTGGCCGGAGAGGCCGATCAGCTTGCGGACCTCCGCCGGATCGCTCAGCACGTCGATACCCGCCACCGTGGCGGCGCCCTCGTCGGGCTCGATCAGGGTGGTGAGGACCGATACCGCGGTGGTCTTGCCGGCCCCGTTCGGCCCGAGCAGGGCGACGATGGTCCCCTCCCGCACCGACAGGTCCAGGCCGTCGAGGGCCACCACCTCCCCGTAACGCTTGACCAGTCCGGTCGCGTGGATGATCTCTTTCATCGCTCAATGTCCTGTCGACTACCGGCGAGACCGCGCGGCATCAGGCCCGGCCCTTGATTCTCGGTGGTGTGTCTGTGAAATGGACAGACCACTGGCAGCACGGACGACGAGCCCAAATGCCTTCTACGACCACCAACAGGCGAGAGTAGTACGGGAGCCGGGCTATCCGGCCCGCTTCACTCCTCGTCCGCTCCGGCGCGTCCGCCCAGCTCGGCCTCGATCAGCGCCAGGCCGACCTCGTTGCCCTCCAGGCGACCGATACGCTCGCGTATCCCGGAGACCAACGCCTCCTCCTCCACCTGCTCCACCAGGAAGCCCTGCAGAAACGGCAGGCTCTCCAGGTCGCCCAACTCGGTCGCCAGCCGGTAGAGGTTCCGTATCCTCCCGGTTACGAACTGTTCGTGCCGCAGGGCCTCCTCGAACACGTGTAGAGGGCTGTCGAACTTGGAGACAGGAGCGTCGATGGCGCCTATCTCCACCCGCCCGTCCCGGTCCACGACGTAGTCGATGAACATCCGGGCGTGGCCGGCCTCCTCCTCGGACTGCGCGGCCATCCACGAGGCCATGCCGGGACGTTCGTCCGCCTCGAAGTAGGCAGCCATCTGGAGGTAGGCGAGAGACGCGCTGAGCTCGCAGGTGATCTGATCGTTGAGTGCCCTCTCCATCCGTTCGGCTAGTGCCATCGTGCGCTCCGTTCGATGCTGGTGTACACCGAATGCTACCGAGTGAGGCGGCGCTTGAGGACGCACCGGCCTGCTCGGGCGGTACACGCTTCCTAGTGGTCAGGCTCGTACCGTGGCCGGGATGGCGAGAGCCGTGCCGACTCGATCCGGGCCTGCGGCTGGTGGGCCTCGAGGAGTGCCACCAGATCGCGGGTGGCGGAAGCAACGTCCTCCTCGGCGCCCTCGTGATGACCCTCCACGGTGTACAGGGCCTCCACCGTGTCCGGACCGGTGGCGCTCTGAGCGCTCTGCCGCCAGCACCAGCGGCGCGCCGACACCGTGCCCACCCGGTCTACGAAGATGACCTCTCCCACCTCGGGCGAGGTGGTCCTGGAACTGCCCAGATCGTTGAAACGCTCGTCTCCCTGGGCAAAGCGAACGGTGGTCGACCCCGCAACCCGTTCCTGATCCATCGCCGCGACCGGCAACCCGTACCGGATCGACACCAGGTTGGCGATGTCCACCAGGCAGTTGATCGACGGGATGTCACCCGCCTTGGTGAGGCGCCGGATCAACGCTTCGGCGGCGTTGCGGTACCGGGTCGGCTGCACACCGAAGGCCGAGAAGGTCCTCCTCCAGGCGACGATCGAGGGGACCTCCGAAATGGGCGTACCGCGGAATCGGTCCAGCGAGACAGCCTGCTGCTGCTGGAAAGCCTTCCGGAGAGCGTCGGGACTCGGGCCGTTGACCAACCCGTCGGCATGGACGACGCCGGCTCGGATGGTCGGGAACCTGGCCGGCACCTCATGGTCGTACGAGAACATCGCTTTGGAGGATACGAGACGGGATGGGGCCGCCGACGGATCAGCTAGCGCAGGCCGCGCACGAATGGTCTGGCGAGTGCGGCCGGCTGGACGAACCGTTTGGTGATGAAGTACATGACGACCAGCGTGAGGAGATAGGGAAGAGCCGCCAGGAGCTGGGCGTTCACCTGGTAGCCCAGCACCGGCACGGCCAGGCGGAAGGCATCCGCCATCCCGAACAGGAGCGCGCCTATCAGCGTGCCCCGCAGCGTCCACCCACCGAAGTAGACGGCGGCGATGGCGATGAAGCCCCGGCCGCCGACCACGCCGACGTCGAAGCTTCCCACCTGACCCAGGATCAGGAACGCTCCTCCCAGGCCGGAAAGGACTCCGCCGTAGTAGATGGCTTGGCGGCGGCGGCCGTTGACGTCCACCCCGGAGACGTCGGCGGCCTGGGGATTCTCGCCCGCGGACCTCACCTCCAAACCCCACCGAGTCCGGTAGAGCAGCCACCAGGTCAGCGGAATCAGCCCGTACAGCAGGTACGTGGGCCAGGTCTGGCTGAACAGCGCCTGACCGATCACGGGTATGCGCGACAGGAGCGGGATGGTGACCACCCCGGCCCGCCCTCCGAGGGGGCCGACCGTCGCGTCCAGGAACCCGGCCAGGCCCAGCACGAGAACGTTGACCGTGATTCCCACCACGAACTGATCGGCGGTGAGCCGGTGGCTCATGTTGGCCGCCACCATCGCGACCAACACCCCGGCCACCGCTCCCGCGGTCAGGCCGAGGACGGTCGAACCGGACAGGTCGTAGGCCATCGTCCCGCCCAACGCGCCCGCCAGCAGGGAGCCTTCCACCGATATGTTGATGGTTCCCGCCTTCTCGGCCACCAGTTCGCCGAGGGCGGCGAACGCCAGGAACACTCCGAGCCTGACGGCGCTCCCGTACATGGCGGGACTGGAGAAAATGTCGCCAAGGGCGCCGAGGATGTCGTTCATGCCGGTTCCGCAACCTGGGCCGCAATCGAGACCCGGCGCCGATCCCGCATGAACTCAACCGCCGGAGGGACCAGCAGGGCCAGTACGAGCAGGGCCTGTACCACGTCGACCACGGTCCGATCCACCCCGGTGGCGGCCAGGAACCCGGATCCGGTTCGAAGAGCTGCGAACAGGATCGCCATGGGAATGCACAGCAACGGACGGTTTCGCGCCAGCAGCGCCACGAGGAGCCCCTGCCATCCGATCTCGTTGGAGAATCCGGCCGTCAGGCGGGCACTCGATGCCCCGGCCGCCAGCATCACGGCGCCTGCCAGGCCGGCCGCGGCCCCGGAGATGAAGAGCGCCGTAGCACCGGCTCGCCCGAAGGAGACCCCCGCCTGCTGGGCGACCTTGGGATTGCTCCCGAGCAGCCGCAGCTTGAACCCGAATACGGTCCGGGCCAGGACGAACGCCGCCAGCCCGGCGCCCAGCAGGGCCAGGTAGAACCCGATCGTGACCTCGTTGCCCCATACCGTCATGACCGGCAGGCGCACGGAGCCGGGAAGGGCGGCGCTGGTCACGGCCTGGCTAGGCCGGTTCGGGTCGAGGTCCCGCAGGAACCAGTCGGTCGTGATGGCGAATCCGACTATCTGGAACGCCACGAACACCAGGAGCAGGGTGGAGATGACCTCGGGGACTCCCCGGCGAAACCTCATCAGCGCCGCCACCCCGGCGTAGAGGCCCCCGGCCACCGCCCCGAGGGCCAACCCGCCCACGAGAAGGAGGGGGCCCGACCCGGCCACCCTGGTGCCGATGAGGGCCATGGCCAGCGCACCCATCAGGAGCTGGCCCTCCTGCCCGATGTTGAAGAAACCGGCCCTGACCCCCACCACCATGCCGAGGGACACCAGGAGGATGGGCGTGGCGACGGCCAGCGTCTCGCCCCACCGTCCGGGGGCGAGGAAGGCGCCCTCCGCCAGTGCCTCGGCAACGCTGCCCCAGGCATTGCCGGAGACCGCCACCAGCCCGGCCGAGATCACCAGCGCGAACCCGACGCTCACCACGTAGAGCAGCAGCACGTACAGGCCCCCGTCCCGGCCTGCGAGACCGGGAGCGTCGGGTGGTAGTGCCGCGGGATCGGTGCTCAAGACGCCTGTTCCTCCTCGTCCGTCCCGCCCATCAGCAAGCCCAGCCGGGGCAGGTCGAACTCTTCACGCGACATCTCGCCCACGATGCTCCCCCGATGGAGTACCACCAGCCGGTCGGCCAGCGACAGTATCTCGCGGAGGTCGGTGGAGAGGAGCAGCACCCCGATTCCCCGATCCGCCGCCTGCCGGATCCGATCCGCCACGTACTCGATCGCCCCGACATCGAGGCCTCTGGTGGGCTGGTGGGCCACCATGACCTCGGGGGAGGCGGACAGAGCACGAGCGATCACCGTCCGCTGCTGGTTCCCGCCCGACAGGTCACCGAGCGAGGCATCGGGTCCGGACGTCCGGATGTCGTACTCGTCGATCAGCCGGAGGGCGTGGCGCCTGATGGCGTCCAGGCGGAGCAAGCCCCAGCGTCGCATCCTGCGCATGGAAGGGATCATCAGGTTCTCGGCCACGGTCATGTCCAGCACGCATCCGGCCCGATGGCGATCGGCCGGCACGACCGCTATGCCGGCCCTGGTCATGGCCCCGGCCACACCGGTCGGAACCGTCCGGCCATTGACGTGGACCGTTCCGTCATCGAGGCGCAGTAGACCGCCCAGCAGATCGGCGAGGGCGGTCTGGCCGTTTCCCTCCACGCCCGCCACCCCGACTATCTCGCCCGCGCCCACGGTGAGCGACAGGCCGTCCAGCAGCACTCGCCCGTCAGCGCCCTTCACCGACGCTCTCTCAACTTGCAGGACCGGAACCGTCCGCGCGCCCGTCTCGACGGCCCGGTCGGGTCCTTCGCCGTCCATCGGGTCGGCCTCGAGCAGATCCCGGGCAACCTGATCCCGCTCGAAAGCGGCCGTGACCGTACGGAGCGGTACGGGACGACCCACCATCGCCCGGGCCAGCGAGGGAACCCGCGCCTCGGCGGTCAGCAGGCGATCCACCACCCTCCCCTCCCGCATCACCGTGATCCGGTCGGTGGCCCGCAGTATCTCGTCGAGCTTGTGGCTGACCAGCGCCACCGCCCAGCCCTGGGTCCGCACGCCGGTCAGGAGAACGTCGAACAGGTACTGGGACTCGGCAGGGGTCAGCGCCGAAGTCGGCTCATCAAGGATGATCGTGCGCGGCCGGCGCCCCAGGCACTTGATGATCTCGACCCTCTGGCGGATGCCGGCCGAAAGGTCGCGCACGGTCGCGTCCGGATCGACCGACAGGCCGTACCGCCACGAGATCCTCCGGACACGGGCCCTGGTCCGGTCGGGATCCAGGGACCCCACCTCGCCGAGGGCAACGTTCTCCCACACAGTCAGCGCGTCGACCAGGCTGTAGTGCTGGTGGACCATGCCGATCCCGAGCCGTACGGCCTCGGACGGATCGGCTATGCGGATGGCTTGGCCATCGACCCTGATCACCCCCAGGTCGGGATGGACCAAGCCGAACATCATGCGCATGAGGGTGGACTTACCGGCGCCGTTCTCTCCGAGAATGCCGTGTATCTCGCCCGCCCGGAGGGCCAGGTCAACCTCCTCGCAGGCGACCACCGAACCGAAGTGCTTGGTGAGGCCGTCCACCTCGATCACCGGGGGCTCGAACCTGAAGTCCTCGATCATCCGGCCCGCCAAGGGTGGGATCGATCAGGGAGACGGCCGGCCGGAGGACGAATCAGGCCACGCTCGCTGGACGACAGACGGACCGGAGCGGGCACTCAGAAGCCGTAAGCCTCGGCGAGGATCCTGGAGATCTCCTCCTCGAACTGGCCGGCCCCGATCCGGGCGTTCAGATCGGTGAGCGCCTGATCCTGGTCGGGGGTTCCGTCGCACAGGTTGGCCCCCACCTCGGGATCGACCCCCACGGTGAAGCGGCGCGCTCCCCCCTCTTCGGCAGTGCCGGCGATGATCTCGTCGAAGATCGGCGTCAGGAAGTCGCCGGCATCGAACATCACCTCAATGTCGTAGTCCAGGTCTTCTCGTTCGCAGCCTCTGGACGAACCGGCGGTCAGGACGACCAGCCCGTCCTCGTTGGCGAGCCGGGTGATCGGCTCGTGGGCGCCGCCCAGGAACGGGTAGACCGCCGCCACGCCCTCGGCGACCGCGGCGTTGTATGCCTCGGTGGCTCCGGCGGTGTTGTTGAAGTCGAAGGGGAAGTTGCCGGTGGGCACGTAGATGGCGTCGAACGACTCGTCCACCAGATGAAGACCGAGCCGGAAGGCCAGGAAGGACTCCACCTCGAAGTTGAGATCGCAGCATCCAAGGAACACCGCCAGGTCGGCGTCACGAGCATCCAGCAGCAAACCGGTCGCGTATCCGGCCGAGATGCCCAGTTCGGCCCCGCTGTCGGCACTCCGCAGCAGGCCGGGAGTGTCCTGGTAACCGGACCCGCAGTTGCAGTACCAGAAGATCTCCTCATGCTCCAGGAACAGGTCCTCGTTGCCATCCGCCAGGTTGCTGGAGCCGATGGCGATGATGTCCGCACCCTGGGCCACCACGTTGTTCAACTCGGCCCGGGCGTCGGCCGGAGCGACCTGGTCCACGATCAGCGGCGCCTCGTATCCCTCAGCCGCCGATATCTCCTCGACCCGCTCGACCAGGGCCTGGTAGTAGGCCCCATCGTCTCGGGAGCCCTCTGTGACCACCGCGATGCGGACCGATCCGTCGCCGTTGAAGTCCGCCGCCCCCCATTCCGCCGAAGGCGTCTCTCCTGGGCCGTCGCCGGTGTCGGCACAGGCCGAAGCAACCGCTAAGACCGCCAGGAAGCCGAGCACGGGCCAGACCCGGAAGCCCTTCATGCTCGCTGCCCGTTACCGTGGACGACTCGGCCGAGGCGCCGGACCATCTCCCCGGGGTCGGAAGCTCCCCAGACGTTGCGCCCGAAGCAGACGCCCGAGGCTCCCGCGGTCACCACGCCGGCCGCGTACGTGACCACTTCGTGCTCGCTGTCCCTCTTGGGACCACCCAGCACGAACAGCGGGGCCTCGCATCCTTCCACCACGTCACCGAGCTCCTCGACCTGCGCAGGAGCCATGGTCTTGACGGCGTCGGCACCGATCTCCACGCAGATCCGGGCGCTCCGGGCGATGTTGTCCGTATCCCAAGGCACATCCCGATGCCACCCTCCGGGAATGGACTCGGCAATCACCGGCATCCCGATCCGCTCGCACTCCCCCACCAGAGCAGCCAGCCGGCGCAGCGAGCGCTTCTCCTCGCGCATACCCGGGTAGACCATCAGGATGACCGCATCCGCGCCGATCACCGCCGCCTCCTCGGCTCGATACATCAGCGAGAGGCCGTCGCCGTCCGCATTCGGATCAAGGTGGGTGGCCGCACCATCCATGCGGAGAATCAGACCGCACTCCGCGAAGGTCTCGGGGTAGCGCCGGGCAATCTGCCAGGTGACCAGGATGCCGTCGGGTTGCCCTTCGGACACCGCCTCCACCACGTCCAGCGCCGGACCGGACCCCGTGGCCAGCTGCATGTCGATGGCGACCAGCAACGCTCGCCCGTCCCGACCCACGAAGCGGCGAGTACGCCTGGTCTTGCCTGCGCCCACTGCCGAGGCCACCGAATCCATGCCTCAAACCTCCTGCCGGAGCCGGCGGGCTGCCTCATCACCGAGCGCGATGAAGCGGTCCAGCCCCTCTTCGTAGGCTGTCACGGTCGCCGGCGCGAACGTGGTGAACGCCGGCGCCGGCCAGTCTCCGGCCTCGCCCTCGCCCGGCCGCGGCCACCACCCGACGGCGGATCCCGCAGCCAGGGCCGCTCCGTAGGCCGCCATCTCGGGACAACTCGGGACATCGACCGGCACGCCCAGCACCGATGCCTTGATGGAAACCCACAGACTGCTACGCGACGGGGCACCCGAACTCACCATCCGGTTCATGGTAATGCCGTGCCGGGCAAGGTCACGGGCGATGTGAGCCAAGCCGTAGGCGGAGGCCTCCAGGACGGCTCGGGCGACGACGCCCTGGTCTGAGGCCACACCGAGACCGTGGATCTCGGCCCGTAGCCCCGACACCCAGCGGGGCGCCCTCTCCCCCTCGAGGAACGGCAGGACCGTCACCCCACCCGATCCCGGTCCGACAGCTGCGGCCGCTTCGAGCAGTTCGGGAACCGTCCGGCCGGTCATCGAGGACCACCAGTCCAGCATGGCGCCGTGCGAAGCCGCCGGGCCACCGACCAGGTAGACACCGGGGACGTGTCCGGGGATGCCGTGTTCGGAGACCGACGGGTGGTCGCACCGGCTGGCGGCCACGCCGAGACCACCTGTCCGGCCACCCGGGTCGAAGCCCTTGCCGGGCCGGTCGATGGCGGCTGCCCAGGCGGTGAGAAAGGCGTCGTTGGCGCCCGGAGCCAGCACGATCCCCCCGGGCAGCCCGGAATCGCCCGCCGTGACTCCGGCGGCCGACCCGACCGGGATGGGGTCTCCGAACCCTTCCAGAGGATCCTGACCCGGCCAGACCGCCTGGGTGCCGGACGAGCCGCCGAGTTCGGCCACCAGGAAGTCCCACATCTGGCGGGGTCGGCCGGCGCCTCCGAACCGGCCCGACAGCTCCTCCGCCTGCGCCAGATGCTGGCCGGCGAAGTCGGAGGAGGCGCCGGCCGGATGCTGGTAGGTCAGCGCCCGGCGCGCCGATCGCATCACGGTGGTGGGACCCTGGCCGCCGATCCCGAGGGCGGCTGGCGGACCGGCGTCGAGTTGCTCCACTGCTTGAACCAGCCCCTCCATCCAGCGGAAGGGATCCGCCTCGCCTCGGGGGAGATTCATCGGCACGATCCGCGCCTCGGATCCGGCCAAGACCCTTCCGGCCCGGTCGAGGGCCACCGCTCTAGCCGCGCCGGTGCCGATGTCCACCCCGACGACAACCTGGCCTGCCATCAGCCCGGCTCGTTCTCCACGAACACCCGGTAGGTGGGCTGGGAAGTGACGAGGGTGAGGGCCTCGTGCGCCTGGGACAGCGGGAACCGAGCCGTTACCAGACGGTCAAGCTCGTCCGCGATCACTCCAGAGCGGATGACGGCCGCCGCCCGCATCCAATCCTCGGGCTCCTGGCTGTACACCCCGACGATCGACATCTCGTCGCGGTGAGCCCGATCAGCCGCCATGCCGACCGTGGCCTCCGGGTCGAAGGCGCTGTACAGGACGACCGAGCCGCCCGGCGCCACCATCTCGACCGCGAGGTCCAGACCCCCCATGGCGGTCACGAACACCACATCCTGGAGACCACCGACCTGGCGGGCTGCCCGGGGCCGGGCCACCCAGTCGGCGCCCGCGTCCGCGGCTTGCCTGCGCCTCTCCTCCGAAATGTCCACCACTCCGATCGCCGAGGCACCCTCGATGCGTGCCAGGGCCATATGGAGCCGCCCCATGAACCCGCCGCCGATGATGGCGACCCGCCCCCC
Organism: bacterium; assembly: GCA_028821235.1. Taxonomy (NCBI): domain Bacteria; species bacterium. The sequence continues at coordinate 141,665 of JAPPGV010000089.1, read as the reverse complement.
TGCCACGTGACCGGCCCTACGCAGGGAATGGACCGTGCAGGCGATGGGCTCCCCCATGGCGGCATGCAGCATGGGGGCACTCCCGACCGGGTAGGTCGACTTGGCGTCGACCGAGATGGCCTCCACCAACCCTCCGAAGCTGAAGGTCCCGTCCGACAGGGAACGACCCTGGGGGTACCGGCAGAGGGCGGTCCTGCCCCGCCGGCACGGTGCACAGGTGAGGCATCGGGTCAATAGATCGACCGTCACGGGCTCCCCGACCTGCGGGGAACCCTCCAGGCCGTCCACGGCGGAGCCCACCTCCACCACCGACCCGGAAATCTCGTGTCCTGGAGAGACGGGGTACCAACGTTTATCGCCCGCGAACAGCCTCCTCTCGAAGGTGCAGACACCGCAGGCGGCCAGCTCGACCAGCACCTGATCGCGACCGGGGGTGGGGCATGGCTCGGTGCGAAGTTCCACCTGGCCGGGTCCTGTGATGACTGCCGCTTTCACCGGGACCTTTCCGGTTGCCGGGATGGAGGGCGCCTGGCTAGCGCCGGGACGGGATACCGGCCGGATGGTAACCGGAGAGGCCCGGAGTCACGCCCCCTGCCGGCGGGCTTCCCGGATGCGGACCAGGTCGGTCACCACCACTCCCGAAAGAACCAGCGCGCCGCCCAACAGGATGCCCGGCTGGAGCTGCTCGTCGAGGACCAGAACTCCGGCAATGACGGCCACCAGTGGGATCAGATAGGAGATGACGGACGAGAAGACCACCGGAACGTGGCGGATCAGGAAGTAGTAGAGGCTGAGCGGGAGAAACACCCCGATAGTGCCGACGTAGAGAATCGCCAGGAGGCCGGTGGTGCTATGGCCGAGCGGCAACCCTTCGATCGTCAATGCCACCGCCCACTGGGCCAGGCTTCCCACCGCCAACTGGACCCCTGTTACGCCGAGCACCGAGTACTGCCCGGCATAGCGCTTGGCATAGACGCTCGCGAGCGAGATGAACACCACGGCGGCCAGGGCCATCATGCCCGCGGTCGTCGGGTCGCCGCCCTCGATGATTCCGGAGTCACCGATCAGGATGAGAGCAGCCGTTCCCGCCAGACCGAGCAGCAGACCGAACGTGGTCCACGGGTTGAGGCGCTCGTCTGCCAGCATGAAATGGGCGATCAAAGCGGTACCCAGCGGGATCAGGGCACTGATCAGGGTGACGAAACCGGCCGAAGCGTTGGCCAGCGCCAGGTATCGGGCCTGCTGGGGCAGTAGCACGGCTACGAGGGCCAGCACCAGACCGATGCGAAGCTCGGCCGGACCCACCAGGTTCCGGCGACGCATAAGGCCGATCATCAGCCAGACCGCCACGGCGGCGACCAGTGACCCTCCGGCCGCCATGGTCGAGGGGCCGATGCCCTCGGCGAGGCCGATCCTTCCGGCGATCGGGGCGGTGCCCCATGACAGGCTGATGATCCCGAGGATCACCCAGATCCGTTGGTTGGTGATCCGCAGGCTCACGTCGCAATCCTAAGAGCCTCGTCCGTTCCGGCCGCTCCCGGTCATCGCCGAGCATGCGCATATGGACGCCATGTGCAGGCTGATACAGTGAAACCGCGACGAATTCGTGTACTGCAAGGAGCCCGAATGCCCGATCCGGCCTATACGAGCGGCGACCGGTCGACACCGCTGTTGCAGGAGACTGTCGGCCAGAACCTGGAATCAACCGTTGCCCGGTTCCCCGAGCGGGATGCTCTCATCTCGGTGCACCAGGGGATCCGCCAGACCTACCGGGCCTTCAACGACTCGGTGGACCTGCTTGCGATGGGGTTGCTCCGGCTCGGTCTCGAGACGGGCGACCGGGTCGGCATCTGGAGTCCCAACTGCGCGGAGTGGGTATGGCTCCAGTACGCCACCGCGAAGGCCGGGGTGATCCTCGTCAACATCAACCCCGCCTACCGGACCCACGAACTCCGCTACGCACTGGCCCAGTCCGGCTGCCGGGTGCTGGTCGCCGCGCAGACCCATCAGTCCTCGAATTACCGGGAGATGGTGGCCAAGGTGGAGGACGAGTTGCCCGACCTGGAGCGGGTGATCTTCTTCGGCACGCCCGAATGGGACGACCTCATGGCCCCGTCGGAGGACGGTATGGACGGCGCCCTGGCCGATCGGAAGGCCGGGCTGCATCATGACGACGCCATCAACATCCAGTACACGTCGGGCACCACCGGGTTCCCGAAGGGCGCCACGCTCAGCCACGCCAACATCCTCAACAACGGTTTCTTCGTGGGCCAATCCTGCGCCTACACGGAAGAGGACCGGGTCTGCATCCCCGTCCCCCTCTATCACTGCTTCGGGATGGTGCTCGGAACGCTGGCATGCACTACCCACGGCGCCGCCATCGTGCTGCCGGGCGCCGGTTTCGATCCGGACCAGGTCCTCACCGCGATCCAGCAGGAGCACTGCACCAGCGTCTACGGAGTCCCGACGATGTTCATCGCAGAACTCGCCCATCCCGACCTGGAGACCTTCGACCTGTCCTCGCTCCGCACCGGGATCATGGCCGGATCCCCCTGCCCGGTGGAGGTGATGAAGCAGGTGATATCCGACATGAACATGACCGACGTCACGATCGCCTACGGCATGACCGAGACCTCCCCTACGTCCACCCAGACGAAGACCACCGACTCGATAGAGAGACGGGTGTCCACCGTGGGCCGGGTGCATCCCCACGTCGAGATCAAGATCATCGACCCCGAGACCGGCGAGACCGTGGAGCGGGGACAGGACGGCGAGCTCTGTACCCGCGGTTACTCGATCATGTTGGGGTACTGGAACGACCCGCAGCGAACCGAGGAGTCCATCGACGCCGACGGGTGGATGCACTCCGGTGACCTCGCCACGATGGACCCGGACGGTTACATGAACATCGTGGGCCGGATCAAGGACATGATCATCCGCGGCGGCGAGAACATCTACCCGAGGGAGATCGAGGAGTACCTGTACGGCCATCCCGCCATCGAGGACGTGCAGGTGATCGGCGTACCGGACGTCAAGTACGGCGAGCAGGTCATGGCGTGGGTGAAACTGCGGGAGGGCGCCGAGGCGACCGCACAGGACATCAGAGACTTCTGCCGGGGCCGGATCGCCCACTTCAAGGTCCCGCAATACGTGAAGTTCGTTGACAGCTTCCCGATGACGGTTACCGGCAAGATCCGCAAGGTCGAGATGCGCGAGGCATCCATCGCCGAACTCGGACTGGAGGGCGCGGCCCGGATCGAGTCCGCCTGAGCCACGGGTCATCCCGTGCTGCCACGGGCGGGTAGCCTCCGGGGTACGGCCCGGCCTCGCCGCCGATCGCCGCTCCAGGGTCATCCGCCTCGGCGACCCCTGCGAAACCAGGCACACGGAACAGGATCGTTCGACCGGTGAACCCGAACACCAAGGGGATGTTGTGGGCTGTGTCCGCGGTCCTGACCGGCTCCTGGTTACCTCTGTTCTACCTCTACACCCACGTCAGCAACGACCCATTCGTGTGGCGATCGTGGCTGCTGGTCTTCCAGGTCGTCATGCTCATCCCGGTGTTCTTCCTGGTCCCGGCCGAGAACAAGCGCTGGATAGAGAACACCCGGCGGCTGCTGTTCTACTGGGGAGACGGCGGGGAGCCCGTCAAGGTGCGGAACGCGCAGGACATGCTTCGAGCCCCGGTCCTGTGGATGGCGATCTGCTTCGCCCTCGACCTGGCCTTCTGGGTATGGGCCGCCACGCTGATCGATCCGCTGGTGGTGACCATCATCTTCCAGCTGATGCTGATCGGGATGGTCTGGATGGCGGCCCGGCTGGGCAGGAAGATCTCCGGCGGGCAGCGATCGTCCCCGCACGTCATCGGTGGCAAGCACTGGACGCTCATGTTCTTCTCGTTCCTGGGCGCCGCGCTGGTCATCTGGTCGGAGACGGCCGCGGTAAGCACCCTCAACTGGCTGGGTATAGCCGTGGCGTTCATGGGCACCGCGACCGCAGTCGGAAGCCTATGGGGAACCGTTTCGATCGGACGCATGATGGGGTGGCCGACCCGCAATCCCCACGACCTGGTCTGGAACGCCACATTCGCGGCGGTAGCCGGACGGGCACTCGCCCTACCACTGACCCTGGTGGGAAGCTTCCTGTTCTTCCCGCCGTCCGGCGACAGTTTCGACGTCACGTGGAACATGGTGGGCCTCCTGACCGCGACCGGAGTGTTCAATGCGGCCGGCGCCCTCAGCCACCGGTACTCCCTTTACGTGACCTCGAGCCTGAGCGTCCAGAGGATCATGTTCTTCTCGCCGGTCTTCCAGATGCTCTGGCTGTGGCTGTTCGCCGATGTCTCCATAGCCAACCCCCAGGCCCTCCTGGTCGGGACCGGGATCGTGCTCCTCTCCAACCTCGGCTGGCAGCGGGAGCAGTTGTGAGACCCGGACCGGATTAGCCAGGCAGGAGCCGGCCGGTTCAGCCGGAAGCGGACTCCGTCTCGGCTTCTGCTTCGATCTCAGACTCGCCGTGCGTTTCGGTTGCGGCCTCTACCGGATCGGGCTCGGCCCCGCTCTCGCGGCGGCGGAAGAGAGAGCTCAGCATCGAGACCCCCACCAGCACCATCGCCAGGGGTAGGAGCCACCGGACAGTGGCGAATCGGCTGAACTCATCGCTGAGCTCGGCGGGGACCACCAACCCGACCGCGAGCAGGATCAGCACCACCCCGAACCCGAGCGAGAACACGTTGAAAGGGTGGCGTTTCATCGGCTGTCCCCCACGGTCACCGTTGTCGATGGCCTTGGCGCTCCGGGCAACGTCCGGACCTCGATCTCACCCAGCCCCACGCTGGCATCGAGGATGATCATTCCGTGGGCGCCCTCCCAGACATAGTCGGACGTTATTCCGATCCCTTGCCTGGAGGTGCTGCCAAGATGGTCCCAGGTGCGTATCGACCCGATCCCTACCCGTCCGGACACGTCGGCCGCGACATCCTGGGGCAGGTAGACGATCAGTTCACCGATGCCGACCTCGGCCTTGACTCGGACCACCCTGCCCGTGAAGTCGACCTGCCTCATGTCGACCAGCAGACTCCCGACACCGAGACGGTAGGCATCGGGGATCTGCTCCACTCCGGCCGGACGGTGGTATCCGTCTCCGGCGGACGTGCTGAACTCAGCCGTGTCCGATGACAACGACACCAGCACCACCGGTCCGTTATCGGTCGTCCTGAACTCGACCTTGTCGGACACGAGCGACACCAGCACCACGGGCACGAGCACGATGCCCAGGGCAACCAGACCGCCGATCCGCCCGAACCAGGCGCCTACCACCAGCCCGAGACCCACCACCGCTACCAGCAACGCCATGTAGTGGCGGAAAGCCGGATTGAACCCGGGTACCACGCCGTCGAGGAACCCGAGTAATCCCAGCGAGATCAAGGCGGCTCCGACCGTCACGCGACCGAGGTGGGACTTATCCCGCGGCGGCGCCGGCACGGGACCGGCGGGCAAGGAGGAGGGAGGGCCGGCCCCAGGCTCTTCGACCTGGTCGGCAGGCGCCGCCTGCGGGACACTTGCGGAATCCGGGCTCTGCTGTTCCGGCGCGCTCAGGTCGCCGCGGTACAGCAATACTCCGATCCCCAGGAGGACGAGGGCAAACACAAGCTCGCCCCTCACCCACCTGGTCTCGGCGAGCAGCACGATCGCCGCGAGCCCGATGAGGATGACGCCCACCCACCGGCGCGCCGAGGGTCGGCCGGACCATCCCCGGACGATCGACTCGGTCTCGCCTTCATCCGGGATCAGGATCCAGCCTGCCGCGTAGAGGAAGATGCCGACGCCACCGACGGTCACGAGGACGATGAAGGCCACCCGGACGATCCAAGCCTCGATGCCGAGGCGGTGGGCGATTCCGAGCGCCACCCCTGCAATCCAGCGACCCTCGCCGGGTCTGCGGAGCGATGGGTGGCTGCTGTTCGTCATACCCATATCATCCATCATTCCGGACCCTGAGTCTGTGGGGTATCACCCTGAAACATCCCCCAGACCGGCCGCCGGCCGGGGGTATATCTCCGGTTCCGGGCCCGAACGGCAACCGGACGATGCCAACATAAGCCTCATGCGAAGCCATACCGCACGAGAGGCCACGGCAATGCCGGCACGGCGGGAACGGAACCGCCTGGTGGCCGGCGTGGCCGGAGGGATCGCCGACCAACTAGGCATCCCCGATCTCTATGTCCGCGCCGCCTTCCTGGTTCTCGCGCTCGTATGGGGACTGGGAATACTCCTCTACCTGGTGCTGTGGGCGCTGACCCTGGACAAGACCGCCCGCCAGGATCCTGCTCCGGAGGCGGACGGGGAGCGGCGGGCGGCTTACGTCCTGATGTTCATCGGCTCGCTGCTGCTGCTCCGCAGCCTGGGGATCTGGAGCGGAGACGGTTGGGTCTGGCCCGGACTGGCACTGAGCTTCGGCATCGCCTTCCTGATGGACAGGGGTGACATCGATCCCCGCTCGGCCATCCTGGGACTGTTCGATCCGCAGAGCGGAAGGTTCCGGGCGCGCACGGTGATCGGGATCGTGCTGGCGCTTGCCGGGGTGTCGATCCTCGCCAACGTGGCGGCTCCTGCCGTCGGAACCGTACTGCTGGCGGTGCTGATCACCGGAGTCGGCATGGTCGTGCTCTTCGGACCGTGGGTATGGAAACTAGGAGCAGATCTGGGGGCCGAACGCCGGAAGCGTATCCGCCAGGAGGAACGGGCCGACATGGCCGCCCACCTCCACGACTCGGTACTCCAGACGCTGGCCCTCATCCAGCGGACCGACGACTCGCGAAGGATGGTGACGCTGGCCCGGGTCCAGGAAAGGGAGCTACGACGATGGCTCTACGACACGAGGCCTGCGGACGATCCGGAGCTGCTCTCCGCCGCACTGCAGGAGGAGGCCGACCGGGTCGAACACACCTTCGACGTCCGGGTCCAGCTGGTCACGGTGGGGGACCGCCCCCTCGATGACGACGTCAGGGCGATCATCGCGGCCACGGGCGAGTCGCTGAACAACGCCGCCCGGCACTCGGGCACCGATCGAATCTCCGTCTACTCCGAGGTGGGTAGGGACGCAACGGACGTCTGGATCTCCGACCACGGCGTCGGGTTCGACCCCACCGCGGTGGCCGGAGACCGGCACGGAATCGCCGCGTCCATTGTCGGCCGGATGGAGGGCAAGGGCGGCACCGCCACCATCTCGTCGACGCCGGGGGAAGGTACCGAAGTCCATCTGTATCTGGGAGGAGAGCCCCGATGATCCGCGTCTTTCTGGTGGATGACCACCGGCTGTTCCTCTCCGGGGTCAGGACGGAACTGTCCGATCCGCACGACATAGAACTCATCGGCTCCGCCGGCGATGTGGACGATGCCATCGACGCCCTGCGGCTCGATCCTCCCGACGTGGCGCTGGTGGATGTCCACATGCCGGGAGGCGGAGGCCTCGCGATCCTGGAGAACGTGCTCCAGACCCATCCGCAGGTGAAGTTCCTCGCCCTGTCCGTGTCGGACGCGGCCGAGGACGTCATCGCCATGATCAGGGCCGGGGCCCGTGGATACGTCACCAAGTCGATCCGCCCGGAGGCTCTGGTCGACGCGATCAGGCGGGTCCATGCGGGCGATGCGGTCTTCTCCCCCATGCTGGCCGGATTCGTGCTGGACACCTTCGCCGCCACCATCCCCGTTCCGGAGGATCCCGAACTGGATCAGCTGACCACCCGTGAGCAGGAGGTACTGCGCCTGATCGCCCGCGGCTTCTCCTACAAGCAGGTGGCGCACCGGCTGTACATCAGCCACAAGACGGTCGAGTCCCACGTTTCGGCGGTGCTCAGGAAACTCCAGCTAAGCAACCGCTACGAGCTCGCCAACTGGGCGAGCCGGAGGAGGATCGTCTAGCCCTGGGCCAGGTCCCATACCAAAGGCCCGTCGTGGTGGGTGCCGCACCCCCGCCCATCGCGGTAACGTTGCGGTCTTGAATCCCTGGATGTGACCGCGTACCGGGAGCCTTTGGCCGATGACCGATATACCTTCAGAAGCACCCGCCGAGGTACTGGCCTTCAACGAATGGGTGGCCGACCAGACGCGGCACGCGCCACCTGTGTGGGAAGTGGGCGCCGCGGCGGGCCGCCAGGCCAGGGAGGAGGGCAGGTCATTGATCGGTCCTCCCCGTCTCTCGCCGCGAGCCTCGGTCCGCACCATCGACGGGCCCGGCGGGCCCATCCGGCTGCGGGTCATCCACCCGGAGGGAAGGGCGGCCCGGGGGGTATTCCTGCACATCCACGGGGGAGGATGGGTGTGGGGCGGACCCCACCATCACGACCCTCAGATGACGGCTCTCGCGGACGCAACCGGTCTGATCTCGGTGTCCACCTCCTACCGCCTGGCGCCCGAGCATCCCCACCCGGCCGGTCCCGACGACTGCGAGGCCGCGGCCCTCTGGCTCCACCGGAATGCTGTCGACGCATTCGGGCACGAGCTGGTCGCGATCGGCGGGGAGTCGGCGGGCGGGCACCTCACCGCCGTCACCTGCCTGCGGCTGCGGGACCGCTACGGCCTGACCCCCTTCCGGGCGGCGCTGCTCACCTACGGGGCCTTCGACCTGCGCGGGACACCGTCGATGAGAGCCTTCGGCGACCAGCCACTGATCCTGAACACGTCCTCCATCGACTGGTTCGTGGAGTTGTTCACCGGAGACCGGGACCTCGAGGACCCCGACATCTCCCCCATCTGGGCCGATCTCGGTGGAATGCCGCCGGCGCTGTTCACCGTGGGCACCCTCGACCCGCTGCTGGACGACTCGCTGTTCATGGCCGCCCGCTGGAAGGCCGCCGGCAACCCCGCCCGGCTCGACCTCTGGCCCGGCGGCCTGCACGCCTTCGACCTGTACGACAACGCCTACGGGAATGCCGCCCGGGACAGGATGCACGAATACCTCACCGCGGTTCTCGATGAGGCTCGGTAGCCGTCTCTACGGATCTTCACCCGGCCACCTCCCAACCCAAGGCTCCTGGCGCGCTGGACCTCGCTCTCAACCTAAGGTTGCGGGTGCTGGGGGCGTAGAGCGACCGAGAGGAGGAAGACGTGGACGTATTAGAGGCGATGCGGACGCAGCGCAGCGTCAAGCGTTTCAAGCCGGACCCGGTGTCCGACCACGACATCCGCACCATCCTGACCGCGGCCACCTGGGCACCCAACGGCCACAACGCTCAGCCATGGGAGTTCATCGTGGTCAAGGACGCGGAACTCAAGAAGCGACTCGCCGACCTCTACCGGGAGGGCCTGCAGTTCCTGCTGGACCACCCTCTCCGCCAAGGTCGTACGGAGGTCGACGAGCGCACCTTCGAGAAGACCATGATCAGGAAGTCGGTCTACCTGCGCGACCACCTCGAGAAGAGTCCGGTGCTCATCGTCGTGGCCATGAACCTCGACAAGCACAACCTGCCCCGATACGGGGTCCTCAAGGCCATCCGCACCGAGGCGGTCTACACATCCATCATGCCCTGCGTCCAGAACCTGATGCTGGCGGCCCGTGACCTCGGCCTCGGTACCTGCCTCACCACGGCCCTCAACATCCTCGAGGAGGACGCCAAGATCGCGCTCGGGATGCCGGAGGAGACCCAGATCATCGCCCTGATCCCGCTCGGGTATCCCGCCGACGACTTCAAGCCCGTCACCAGGATCCCGGCCGCGGAGTTCACGCACTGGGACGGCTGGCAAGGACGGGACGTCTAAGCGGCCACCGTTCAGGCCTCGCGGCGGCTGGCTAGCCAGGCACCGAACAGCACCACGCCCGTACCGGCCCATTGGACCGGGAGCACTACCTCCGAACGGAACGCCACTCCCAGCACTATGGCGACGATCGGCAGGAAGTAGATCGCCACACCCCCACGGGTAGGACCCACCCGCCCCACGAAGGAGGCCATGATCACGTACGCCGCACCGGTGTTGAGCACCCCCAGCACGATCACCGCGATCACCGGCCCCATCCTCCAGTGCGAGCCGGCCAGGCCGGCTACGCCGAAGGGCGCGGTGGCGACCGCCCCTACCCCGATCGCCCTCATCATCACGGCCGGAGCCCCGTAGCGCTGCTGGAGCGGTACCGCCAGGTTGATGGATATGCCGTACAGGAAGGTGGCGAGGACCACCAGTGACACCCCCCATGCGCCTACGGTCGAATCGCGGATAGCGGGGACGCTGATGACGATCGCCCCGGCGAAGCCGAGGATGATGCCGACCGCAATGCGGCGCCGGGGCAGGGACCGCATCAGCACGATGGCGGTACAGGTGCTGAAGATGGGCACCAGGGCGTTCAGCATGCCCGCCAGGGCCGAGTCGATGTGCTGTTGGGCGATCGGGAACAGGAGGAAGGGCACGGCGACCCAGGTGAACCCCAGCAGCACCACGCGCGGATAGTCCCGCCGGTCGATCCTCTGCCGGGCCACGGGAACGGCCACCAGCACCAGGAAGCCCAGCGTGACCCTCACCCAACTGATAGCCGTGGGCGCCAGCGACTCCAGGCCGATCTCGATGAGCAGGTACGAGGAACCCCATATGAGGGCCACCCCGGTGAGCAGGGCCCATTCGACGAGACCGAACGGTCCGAGTTGGGATCCCTCGCTGGTGGACAGTACGGGTCTACGAGCGGGACTACGGGAAGGCGGGGACGGCATGGGAGGGACGAGGGTACCGGGCGATCCCTGTCAGGACTCGCCGCGGCTGGTGAGCCAGGCGCCGAACAGCACCACCGCCGTTCCGATCCACTGGATCGGGAGCACGGTCTCGGAGCGGAAGACCGTTCCGAGCAGGATGGCGACGATCGGCAGGAAGTAGATCGCCACTCCCCCTCGAGTCGGGCCCACCCGCCCCGCGAACAGCACCATCAACAGGAAGCCCACCCCCGTGTTCACGAGCCCGAGCATCGTGACCGCCACCACAGGTCCGGCCTGCCAGGTGGACTCCCCCAGGCCGGTGAGGGCGAAGGGCGCGATGACGATCGACGATATCCCCATGGCCCGCGACATCACCGCCGCAGCCCCGTACCGCTGCTGCAGGGGCACCGCCTGGGTGAGTCCCAGCCCGTAGAAGGCTGCGGCCACCACGGCCAGGAAGACCCCCCAGGCCGCCGCCGGCGATTCCGACGCGGCGGGAAGAGCGAGGCTGATCGCTCCCACCAGCCCGAGGAGGAGTCCCGACACCTGGCGGATGCCGGGCAGGGTACGCAGGAACACCATGGCGATCAATGCAGCGAAGATCGGTATGAGGGAGTTGATCATTCCCGCCAGGGCCGAGTCGATGTGTTGCTGCGAGATGGGGCTGAGCAGGAACGGGAAGCTGGTCCACACCAGCGCGAGCGCCGTGATCCGCGGCCAATCCGCCCGGTCCACGGGGCGGCGCGCGGCCGGGAAGGCGGTCATCACCAGGAAGCCGAGCGTGACCCTCACCCACGTGACCACTGCCGGTTCGAGGGCGTCGAGCCCGATGTCGATGAGCAAGTATGACGAACCCCAGATAAGGGCCACGCCGGTGAGCAGTGCCCACTCGACCGGTCCGAAGGCGCCGGGCTGCGATCCCCGGGCCGTGGAGAAGATGGGAGACCGGCCCGATCGGCCGGGAGAGGAGGGCATCGAAGAGCGAGGGTAGCCTTGCCTTCCGGCGCGGCTAGTGGTCTGTCTGTGTAATGGCGGTGTGGTATGGCGTCGGCAGCGGTGTTCCTCGCAAGGCCCGCTGACGAAGGCGTACCCGCAGGGTACGTTGAGGAAGCGGAACGCAGCGACGGGACGCCGATGGCCGCCAGAGCACCCGGTTGTTTCGCAGACAGACCACTAGCTTCCGTTTGCGCTCAGTCGAGGAGAAGGGCCCCATGACCGACTCCCGGGACGGCTCCGGCAGGTTCGCTACCGAGGACTGGGTCTCGGTCTGGCAGGGCTGCGCCCTCATACTCCTGGTCCTGGTGGGGATCAGGCCGGCCATCCCGGACTTCTCGTGGTCCGCCGGACAGCTCGTGGATGCCTTCTCGTGGGGCGCCGTGGCCGCCACCGTGCTGACCGGACTCCTGCTGCTAGCGGTATCGGCTGCGGGGATCCGCCTGATGGGAGGGAGCACGCGGGAGTATCTGATCGGCTTCCCGGCCGTGTTCGCCGTTGCCTGGGCCGTCCGCCTCGTCGCCGGGAACGGTGCCCTGAGGGAATGGGGGATCAGCTACGTGATCGTGGCTCTGGCCGCCGGGCTGGTCATCTCCAACCTGGGATCCGTTCCTACCTGGATGCGGGAGGCGATCCGCACCGAGTACTACATCAAGACGGGACTGGTGATCCTGGGCACCGGCATCGTCTTCGGTGAGATCCTCCAGGCCGGCCTGCTCGGCGTGGCCCAGGCCCTGCTCGTGGTCGTGGTGGTGTGGTACCTCTGTTACCGAATAGCGAGGCGGCTGCGGGTGGACGACGAGTTCGGGACCATGCTGGCGTCGGCGGTCTCGATCTGCGGGGTGTCCGCGGCCATCGCCACGTGCGGCGCCATCGCCGGAGACCGGAAGAAACTCTCCTACGTCACCTCGCTGGTGCTCATCGTGGCGGTGCCGATGACGGTTGTCATGCCGTGGGTCGTGGAGCTTCTGGGTATCCCAGCCATCGTGGGCGGGGCCTGGCTGGGCGGGACCATCGACACTTCGGGAGCGGTTGTCGCGGCGGGTGAGATTCTGGGGGACTCCGCTCTCAACGCGGCCGTGATCGTCAAGTTCTCCCAGAACGCCCTGCTCGGCGTGGCAGCCTTCGCGATCTCGCTCTGGTGGGCATTCCGGGGCAGTGAGGAGAGCGACACGAGACCGACGGCGCGGGTTATCTGGGACCGGTTCCCCAAGTTCGTGCTCGGGTTCATCGCCGCGTCGCTGCTGTTCTCGTTCGTCCTCGGCGCCGACCTGGTCGACTCGACCGGTGCGCTGATGAAAGAGATACGCACCTGGTGGTTCGCGCTGGCCTTCACCTGCATCGGTCTGGAGACCCGCTTCCGCGACCTGGTGTCGATGGACCAGGGCCGCCCGGCCGCCGCCTTCCTGCTCGGACAGGGCGCCAACATCGTCTGGACGTTGCTAGTGGCCACCATCCTCTTCGGCGGAGCGGTCTTCGCCGTTCCCGACCTCTGACCTTCACTCACAGTCGAGGAGCTGATTGCCTCTCGCCCGGGTTCCGCCAGCATGAACGGTATGGCGGAGTTCCGTCACTTCCGTGCCTTCGTGGAGACGTCGTGCGATTCCCTACGCCGTAGTTCGAGTACTAGGCGATCTGTCGTACATCGCCGGAGATGTGGCCAAAGTCACGCGCCAGGGCACCCCGAGATGTATCGACTTCGATGAACTCCGCGATCGCGGGCGACTCGAGAATGCTGTTCTCCGACTGTTCATCGGACTCTTCGTGATAGCGACGATAATCCTCGATGGCCTCACCTACTGACGTCATCGGTTGGGGAAAAGGCTCGCCGTGCTCCCGGATGAGATCCAAGTGAAGGGTCATCGCTTCGCGCATGTTCTGTCTGATCTTGTCAAGACTCCCGCCGGTAGCAACACATCCTGGTAGGTCAGGGGCGTATGCCGAGAGGTTGTGCGTGCCGGCCTCGTACACCACCGCATACCGCAACTTCATAAGGGCTCCTGATCAAGTCCTGCTTGCTTGAGAATACTCTTCCATGTCTTCGGATGTAATTGATCGTTCATATGGCCAGGAATGGTGACGGTTCCTGGTTTCACGGGATGCCGGTACTGTCGGTGGCTGCCACGTGTCCGCGCCAGTTCCCAGCCATCCCCCTCAACAATCCGAAGGGCTTGACGGACCCTAACCCGTCGAGGCATGTCCGACTTCAGTCAAGGACTCGCTCATCTGGGTGCCCGTTGGTCCCGTGCCGTTCCGCTTTATACAAATGAGCCGAGGCTTCGGCACCGCCTAATACGCCGAGCACCTCCGAGCCTCGTGCTCATTGACAGGTATAACGGGCCTGTACCAGGCATTCCAGCCCCTTCCGTCCCAGGAGATCGGCACCGGGCTGGCCCACGCACGAGGATCGGCCCGGGTCAAATACCGCCCGTCACGTAGACGATCTGGCCGGTCACGTAGCTGCTGTCCGGGCTCGCCAGGAAGTCGACGACCGAGGCCACCTCCTCCGGTTGGCCGATCCGTCCCAGGGCCGTGGCGGCCGCCGCCGGCCCTGCGAACTCCTCCCAGCTCAGGCCCCGGTGGCCGGCGCCGTCCCGGGTCATGCGGGTGTCAATGAAGCCGGGCGCCACTGCGTTGACCCGGATGCCCTCCGGCCCTAGCTCCCTGGCAAGGGAACGGGTGAGACCCATGATGCCCGCCTTGGCCGCTCCGTAGTTGGCATGCCCGACTATGCCGCGGGCGGCGACCGAGGAGACCAGCACCACGCTCGGGCTGGACGACTGTCGCAAGGCGGGCAGCGAGGCTCTGACCAGCGCGAAGGAGCCGGTCAGGTGGACATCCAGGACGGAGGACCAGACCGCCACGGACATATCCGCCAACTCTGCGCCGACCTGGTTCCCGGCCGCCGCCACCACCGTGTCCAGGCCTCCCATCTCGGCCACCAGGCTGTCCACCGCCTGCCCGACCGCGTCGACGTTGGTGACATCGACGACACGTACCTCCGCGACCCTCCCCGCGGCCCGCAGTTCTGCTGCGACCTGCTCCGCCGGATCCCGGTCACGGTCGATCACTCCGATGGCCCGGAACCGGTCGGCGAGCTTGCGGCAGACGGCGGCCCCGATCCCGCGGCCTCCCCCGGAGACGATGGCCACCCGGCTCACCGGTGAGTCACGGGTGCTCAGCCGAGGCCGAGAGATCGGGCGAGGAACGTCGCCATCTCGGCTCGGGTGACCGCTTGGGCGGGGCAGTAGAGCGGCGGGTTCGCCTGGCATCCGGCCGTGACTCTGGCGGCCCATAGGGCGTCGATGGCTGCCCGGTGGACGCTTCCACCGGTATCGCCGAATCCTGCTGGAGGGGCGTCTTCGAGGTCGAAGGCGCGCACCAGGAACGACGCCATCTCGTCCCGTGTTACCGGGCGGTCAGGGCAGAAACGTAGCGGCTGGAGCGCGTATCCTGCGGTGATGCGGAGTTCCGACAGCCGCTCCACGTAGGGAAGCCACCACGCATCCGTGTCCACGTCGGCGAACGACGACGTGGAGACCGCAGATGGCTCGCGGCCGTCGCGCGCCCGAACCAGCCACACCGCCATGGTCCATCGCTTGATCGGCTCGTTCGGACAGATGCCGTCCGCGCACTCGGTGCCGTCCAGGATCCCCCTTCCGGCCAGGGCTTCCAGCGCCGCCTCATGAGTGTTCCCCATCGCGTCGACGAACACGGGACAGGTCCCGACCCCGGTGCTCGGCAAGCTGTCTACGATGGACCGGGGCACGCACAGGTCGTTGCCGGAAAGATCGAGCCGGACGAGCTCGCTCAACCGGCCGATCTCCTCCGGTATCGATCCCGTCAAGCCGTTACCGAACGGGCCGCTCAGGTCGATCCCGGTGACCCTTCCCTCGGAGTCGGTGGCCACACCGTGCCACCTGCTCGGGTGCGCGCCGGTCTTCCAGCTCCACGCGTTGAACCAGCCCTCCCCGCCCGTGTCGTTGAACAACGCCACGAGCGCGGCGCGATCTCCCGCATGGACAGGAATACCCGGCCCGGCGGGACCGTACGTGTAGTTGGCGGCGGCGTTCAGGAGCGTCCTGCGGAGACGGTTGCAGGATCCGAGGAGGATGATGTTTGGCTGGTTCGCGATCATCGAGAACGTGATCGCCTCGCCGCCGGCCGCCACAGCCGTCCCCGCCAGGGAGATCACATGGTCCAGCGAGCCCGTCTTGCCCTTGACGGTAAGGAGCTGGTCCTGGTTTCCCCTAGACCGGACGGGGTGGCAGTTTCTCAGAGTGCCCGTCTCGCCCGCCACGGCCAGACCCTCCACCAGCGGCGAACCGGGGCCGGCCTCCTCCAGCAGTCCGGCGACCGCGCCGCAGGTGAGGCGGTTGGAGTAGGACAGGCCCGAGCCATCGGCGATCAGCAACCCGTCCGCCGCCCGCCCCAACTTGTCCCGGAGGATGGTCTGAACATCGGCCACCGCAGAGGCGCGGTCCGAGCCCCCGCCCCGGCGGCCGATCTCCTTCAGCAGCATCTCGGCGATGGTGTTGTCGGAACGGGTCAGCATGCGAGCCACGATCTCGGACAGAGGCGGGGATTCGACCGCCCCGAGCATGGTCCGCTCGCTCGGAGCCGGCGCCACGCCCGCCACCGGCCGCCGCGTGATCACCATCCGTCGCGCCTCGAGGAAGTCGTCGAATACCGAAGCGGCGTGCTGCGCGGGCTGCGCCGCCCGCACGCTCTGGCGGCGGCCCGCGGAGAATACCGAGCTGGAATACCGCGAGAACCCGCTGTTGAGGAGCAGGGCCGACAGCGGTCCGGAGTGGTTGGCGGTCACGAAGGAGCGTCTCCACACCGGGTCCGTCTCGCCGGCGATAACCTCCCCGGAGTAGTCGCGCTCCTTGTCGGGATACCACGACTCGTCTCCCACGATCCGGCCCTCGATCCTCCTGACGCCATGGGCGGATAGGGCGTCCATCACCTGGTTGGCCAGGCCCGTGATGTCGGTGTGGGCCACCGGCACCTCGTAGCGGTTGATGAAGCGGGGCGTGGACAGCACCGGGTCGCCCTGACCGACGAGGTACACGTCGCCCGTCAGGACGCCGTCGGTGATCGACTCGAGGTCCTCGGTCCGGACAAACACTTCCGTGGTGAAGACCTCGTCCGGGCTCATCACCTCGAAGGCAGCCGCGGCAGTGGCCACCTTCATCAAGGACGCGGGGGTGAAGGCGGTACCGGACCGCGATTCGAAGATCGGATCACCATCCAGCATCACCGAGAGGCACATCGAGTCGGGAGCTTCCCGCAGGTTGAGCACGGCCGCGAACTCCCTCGCCAACCGATCCCTCTCCGCCTGCGCGAGCGGTGCTGATCCATCCGGGGAGGCGCCGTACGCGGCACCAGGCGGTACCACCAGGGTGACGGCCAGCAGCAACGTGACGGCGCCCAGGCCTCCGGCCCGTCCATGCCGGTTTCTCCGGAGGGCCCGGGAAGTTCCGTCCAGACCCTTCATCCCCCTGCCCCGCGCATAGCCGGATCCGGGGTGAGTCGGCATCGTGACGAGCGGACTTCCTGCAGCTCATCCAGGGTCCGTTCTTCCGTCGAGCACCGGTCGTTGGTGACCACCGATGCCGACGCAAGCAGCTGTGAATAGGGATAAGTGGGCCGGTCGGACAGGTCAGCGCCCTTTCCGTATGTTGCGAATCCTCGCCCGAACCGACGCAGATTCGGATTCGCCGGCCCGGGCAAGCATGCGGTCCACCTCGTCCCGGTACCGCGGGAAGTGAAGCGCCAGTTCGTTGAATCCGTTATAGGCCCACGCCCTGACGAACTTGCGCTCGCTCTCAAGACAGGCATCCAGGAACTGCTCCGACACCGACGCTGTCGTCCTCGGAAATGTCCAGATAGGGCAGGCACTGGAGGATGTGCAGCTTGGCTTCCCAATGCTCCTGCCCCGACAGCATTCCGAGGACCGCACGGCAACCGGCAACGGATAGCGAGTTCCCCACCTCGAGGTACTTCTTCAGCAGCCAGGTCGCCGCCCGCTGCAATTCGACATCTGAAATATGCGCCAGGATCGTCGCAACAAAACCCTCTTCTGCGCTATGGCGCTCATATGTCGACTGCAACACGGCGGCGGATTTGCCGTCCCAGGCGGCAATCTCCTCCGACAATGTCGTAGTCACATCCGGCTCCGGTGATGTCAGGCAGTGGCATCGCAGCCTAACGGGGTTCCAAGGCACAGCGATCGCTTCCGGTACCAGACGACGAGCGACCGCGAGTCAGCTCCAGCAGGTCTCGGAGCAGCTGCTCGGGTACTCGTGACACGGGCTGCGGAGGCCGTCGATCCGCACGATCTTCGTCTTCTTGCGCCCCACGGCCTCACCCGGCAGGCCCTCGGCGTTTCCCTGTCCCCTCGGCGTCCCTGTCGTCCGGACCTGGAACTCCAGGAAGAGTCGGCGATCAGCCCCTCACTGCTGCTTCTTGCTGCGCCACTTCTGGATCATTGTCCATGCGCCCAGCAGCATCACCCCGAGCAGAACAAGTATCCACAGCCCCACCACGATCCCCAGTATCCATCCGATCATGGGAGAAGCCCGTCCCCGACCGACCAGCCGCCGCCTTGAGAGAGTACGGACAGCCAAGCTGTACCCCGGTACTCGGAAACATCGAACACAAGCCGGACCCTACCGGGCTGTACTCGGCCCTGGGTCAGTCGCGCGGGAGGATCTGATCCGGTGGAGCGAGTAGCCACTCGTAAGCTACGGATTCGTAACCGCCCGGTATCCGGATAGCGGCACCGAACGGTTACACCGCGAGCGATCGTGGAACGTCCGAAGCACGTCGCCTTGACCAGCGGCCACTAGGCCAAAAGGCCCGACTTCAATTCAGAGTATATGTGATTAGGGTGCCCGAATATTCTTTCATCGGGTTACTTGACAGTCATCCTATAGTCTACCTACTCTCACATCGAGGTGGTGAGTCGCCTGCGCTTGAGTAGCCCCGAATACAGAAGGGACGCACGTGAGATCTGCAGTCGCGGCGGTGGTGATGGTCCTTGGATTGGTGGGGGTCTCCTGTGGGGGTGGGGACGAGAAGGTTACGGTGTACTCGGGGCGTACCGAGAACCTGATCGGGCCGATCCTCGAGGACTTCACCGAAGCTACCGGCATCGAGGTCGTGGTCCGGTACGGAGAGTCGGCCGACCTGGCGCTGCTCATCGACCAGGAAGGGGATCGGAACCCGGCCGACGTGTTCATCTCCCAGAGCCCGGGCGCGGTGGGTTTCCTGGCCGGGGAGGGCCACCTCCGGCCCATCGACCAGTACGCTCTCCAGGCGGTCCCTGGGGAGTTCCGGAATGCCGGAGGTCTCTGGGTGGGGATGTCGGGCCGGGTCCGCGTCATCGTCTACAACCGCGATCTCGTGGATCCCGCCGAGCTTCCCGCCTCGGTCTTCGATTTGACCGACGAGCGATTCCGCGGACGAGTCGGGGTGGCGCCCGCCAACGGCTCGTTCCAGGACTTCGTGACAGCCATGCGGGAGGTCCACGGCGATGGAGTGGCTCTGGAGTGGCTCAAGGCGTTGGAGGCCAACGACGCCCGCGCCTACGCCAACAACACCTCGATCGTCCAGGCCGTGGGCCGGGGTGATGTCCCGATGGGCCTCGTCAACCACTACTACAACCTTCGCGCCAAGGCCGAGGATCCGGGCGTCGCCTCGGAGAACTACTACTTCCCCGACCGCGACATCGGCTCCCTACTGATCGTCACGGCGATCGGGGTGCTCTCCACCACCGATGTCCCCGAACTAGCCGATCAACTCGTGGAGTTCATGCTCAGCGAGGAGGCCCAGCGTTTCCTCAGCGAGCAGGCTTTCGAGTACCCACTGGCGGCCGGTGTGGCACCATCCTCCGTACTGCCCCCTCTTCCGAGCTTGGGTGTCGCCACCTACGATTTCGATCGGCTCGGAGGCGGGCTGGAGCGGACTAAGGAACTGATCGATGAAAGCGGGCTCGAGTCCTTCTGACACCTCGGCTCCGGCCATAGCCCGGCGCCGGAGCCGCCACCCCGGTCTCCTGGTGGCGGTGGCGCTATCGGGCCTACTCTTCCTCTTCCCCATCGGCTACCTGGCGTGGGAAACCCTGCACCTCGGGGGGGACTTCTGGACGACCGTCCTCGGCGAGCGCACCCTGCGGCCACTGCGCAACTCGCTGCTGATCGCCTCGGCTACCGCCGTGTCTTGCATGATCCTCGGAACCACGCTTGCCTGGCTCGTAGCCCGCACGGACCTGGTGGCGCGGCGGTTCTGGCGGGTGGTGCTGCCGCTACCGCTGGTCATCCCCTCTTTCGTGGGCGCCACCGCCTTGCTGTCGGCCTTCGGTCGGGGAGGACTGGTGCCTTTCATCCCCAGGATCGAAGGGTTCTGGGGAGCGTTAATCGTCCTGACAGCGCTCAGCTATCCCTACGTCTACCTCCCCGTCCTGGCGCGTCTCTCCACCACGGTCGCCACGCAGGAGGAAGCGGCGCGGCTCCTGGGCAGCCGCCCCGGACGTACGTTGATCCGGGTAGTCCTGCCGAACATCCGCGACACGGTGGCGGCCGGAACCATGCTGGTGTTCCTCTACGGGCTGAGCGACTTCGGTGCGGTGGCGCTGATGCGCTACGACACCATCGCGAGGGCCATCTTCTCGTCCCGCCTGTTCGACCGAGCCACTTCCCTGACACTCGGGCTGGTGCTCGCCGTCCTGGCGCTGATCGTGGCGCTGATCGAGCGGGCAGCCTCACCTGACCGGCAACCCGGCACGGGAATCGGGAGGGAGCAGGTGCGGTACCGGCTCCGCAGGTCGGCGGCCCCGGCCGCAGTGCTCGCCGGCGGGGTGGTCGGCGTGGCTCTGGTGGCCCCCGTCGCGGTGTTCATGCTCTGGGTGATCCGGGGCTCGACCACGGTCGGGGTCGGCTATTCGGGCATCGGGGACGGGCTCGGCTTTCTCGTCCGGCCCATCCTCAACTCGGCTGTCGCCTCGGTTGTCGCCGGGCTGTGCGCAGTGGCCGTCACGCTACCCGTGGCCTACGCGGCCGCGAGGCGTAGAAACTGGGTGTCGAGTTCGGCCGCCGCTTCAGTGACCTCTGTCTTCGCCCTGCCCGGGCTGGTGGTCGCACTGGCGATCGTCTTCTGGGCCATCCGGGCGCCCGGCCCGCTGGCGGCGCTGTACCAGACGTTCCCCTTGCTCGTGCTGGCCTACGTGCTGCACTTCGGCGCCCAGTCGATGAGGGCAACCCAGGCGGCGATAAGGGACGTGCCCTCGCGCTACGAAGACGCCGCCCGCACTCTCGGGGTATCCGCCCGCCGCCGTCTCTTCGCCATCGACCTACCGCTGGTGACGCCCGGTCTGGTAACAGGAGGAGGCCTGGTCCTGCTGTCCACGCTCAAGGAACTGCCGGCCACGCTGCTCCTCGCCCCGATCGGGTTCGAGACGCTGGCCACACTGATATGGAGCGCAGCGGAGGACGGGTTCTTCGCCGAGGTCGGCATCACCTCGTTGGTCCTCATCGCGCTGTCGGGACTCCTCACCTGGATGTTCATGCTTCGCCGCGAGCTGAAGGTGTGACGACCGGTCTCCGGAGCACTGCAACCTTGGTGTCCTCGGCATCTTGACATGACTTTCGGAACAGGCCCGGCTCCCACCTTGACACCAGCAGGGCCGGATGCAAACATTCCGCACCAACAACGCGCTTATCAAGAGCGGTGGAGGGACAGGCCCTACGAAACCGCGGCAACCGATCCGTTCGGTGCCAATGCCTGATCGATGAGACAGCCTGCGGCGGACTCCGCTGTCGGCGCTCACTACGGAGCGCGTAACGACAAAGGAGAACTGCTGACCATGTCCCTTCACGGAACCCCCTTCGGCCTGATGCCGGCCCGCGCCTTCCCCGTTTGCGCCATGCACGCGTGTTCGTGCTCTCGGGTGAGAAGCCCGGGACGGCTCGGCCTGTCCCGCTGATCGCCAGCACCCGAGAGCAAGATCCGGCGTCAGGAATATGCCCATCCGGAGTGCAACGCGCACCCGGACGGGTACGACTACGAAAGGACATCCATGACTACCAAGACCGAACAGCAACTCAACGACGTAGACCTGCAGGCGGTCGGCGCCCTGGTCGCCGCCGTGGCGGACGACCCGGAGCAGGGCCAGACCGAATGGCAGGCCACCGTGAACTGGACGGGCGCCTTCCGCTCAGAGGTCTCGATCCGGGACTTTGACCCGATCCCCTCCGACGAGCCGGCCGGACTCGGCGGCACCGACACCGCCCCCAATCCGGCGGAGCAGGTGCTCGGAGCGCTCGGCAATTGCTTGGCGGTCGGATACGCCGCCAACGCTACGGCGGCCGGAGTGGAGATCAACGACCTCAAGATCGAAGTCAGCGGCGATCTGGACCTGCATACCTTCCTGGGTCTGAAGCCCGGCCACGCCGGCTACGGAGGCCTGTCGGTGAAGGTCCACCTGGACTCCGATGCCACGGAGGAGCAGCTTGCCGCCCTCCACGACAAGGTCGTCAACAGCTCCCCGGTCGGACACACGCTGAGTAACCCGGTACCGCTGAACATAGAACTGGCCTGATCGACTGATCATCGCGTCGGACCCGCACCGGCTTCCTGGATTCCCCGCACAGTCGGGGACCACCGGATCCGGAGCGGGTCCCCGCGCCGATCAACCCCGGGTCACCCTCTTCGTCGACTTCGCCTCGATGCCGGACTCCCTTGCATGCGCTGTGGAGCACGATCCTGCCCGACTAGCCGGCGCCGGAACCATCGACCTCGTCTTGCACAGAGACTGATCGGTCGTGTTCGCGGGATTGACGACCCACGGACGGGTTAGCGGCCTTCGGGAATAGCCAGTAGCCGGAAATCGGTGATCTATCTGCAATCGTGCGAACACTCCGTCCTCCCTCGAATGGTGTTGTGGGAGACCTCGATTGCCCGGACCAGGATCGGTAGGAGGAAGGGCCGGCAACCGGTCGCAGGCTGCGCCCGTATGCAGCTAACTTAGGTGGTCGAGGCAGTGGCCGAGCGATCGCGCGATCGGCCTGGACGGCAGGTCCGGGGCGCGGTACAGGACTCACGTCAGCAGCACGTACGGAGGTCAGCAGAATGCCAACGATGAAGGCCGCGCAGGTTCACGAAGACCTGAGCCTGAACGTGAACGATGTGGAGAGACGATCTCCGGGACCCGGCGAGGCCTTGGTCCGGCTCCATGCGGCGGGGGTGTGCGCCACCGATCTGCATGTTCTCGAAGGGATGATCCAGCCTGACGAGTACCCGATGACCGTGGGACATGAGGCGGCCGGAGTCGTGGTCGAGGTCGGCTACGGATCGACCGTGTCGGTCGGCGACCGGGTGGCTGTCTACAACAAGATCTTCTGCGGCGCGTGCGAGCAGTGCCTGGTCGGTCGCCAGAACATCTGCGACAACGAGCCCGGGCAGTTCGGCTTCAACCTGGACGGAGGGTATGCGGAGTACATCACCGCTCCGGCCCGCAACCTGGTGGCGCTTCCCGACAACGTGGACTTCGGAACCGCCTCCGTCCTGGCATGTGCCGGTATGACCGCGGTCCACGCCGCCCATCTCTCGAACATGAGCGTCGGTGAGACGGCCGTGGTGAACGGTATCGGCGGGGTCGGCTCGATGGTCCTCCAGGTCGCCGTCCTGGCCGGCGCCCGGGTCCTCGCCGTCGCCGATACCGAGGACAAGCTGGAGATGGCCAAGTCGTACGGCGCCTCCGGAGGGGTCGTAGTGCCGGACGCCGCGGGCTACGAAGACCTGCCCGACCGGATCCGTGAGTTGACGGGAGGCCGTGGCACCGACCTCTTCTTCGAGCTGGTCGGAACGACCAAGACCATGCTGGCCGGCCTCCGCTCCCTGGCCAAGCACGGTCGGTTCGTTTCCACCGGGTACACCGGCGAGTCGCTGGAGGTACATCCGATCGAGTTCATCCTGCCCGAGACCGTCTGGGTCTCAACCGTCGCCGCCACGGTCCGCGACCTGGCCGACGCCATCCGCCTGGCCGCGGGCGGGCACATCTCGGTACCGGTTGCCGCCACCTACCCGCTCGACGGAGCGGGCGAAGCACTGGAGAACCTGAGGCAACGGCGGGTGCTCGGCCGCCAGATCCTCACCCTGGCCTGAGAGGGGAGCAACCGGAACATGACCGTGATAGAACGCCCCAGCCTCGACTTCCTGACCCGACCCAAGCGCCTCTTCATCGGCGGCGAATGGGTGGACGGAGTCGATACTTTCGAGACGACCGACCCCGCCACCGGCGAAGTACTGGCCGAGATACCGGTCGCCGGCCCGGACCAGGTCGACCAGGCCGTGGAGGCGGCGGCGCATGCCTTCGAGAACGGTTGGCGCGACATGGCGCCCACGGAGCGCCAGCGGCTCATCTGGGGTCTGGGCGACCTGCTGGACGAGCACAAGGACGAGTTCGCCGTGCTCGAGGTTCTCGACAACGGAAAGCCCCTGTGGGAGGCGGAGTTGGTCGACATCGCCCTGTCGATCGAGATCCTCCGCTACTACGCGGGTTGGGCCACCAAGATCCACGGTGACCTGCTCCCGAACAGCATTCCCGGGTTGGTCAGCATTCGCAAGCGGGAGCCGATCGGCGTCGTGGCGGCCATAGCACCCTGGAACTTCCCGCTGCTCGAGATCATCTACAAGCTCGGACCGGCGCTGGCAGCCGGCTGCACCGTCGTCGGGAAACCTGCCACCTGGACGCCGCTCACCACACTGCGCTTCGCGGAACTGGTGAACGAGGCCGGGATCCCGCCGGGAGTGATCAACATCGTGACCGGTCCCGGTCCCGAGGTCGGAGGAGCGCTCGTGTCCCATCCGGGGATCGACAAGGTGGCCTTCACCGGTCAGACCAGTACCGGCCAGGAGATCCTCAGGCAGGCCATTCCCTCCCTCAAACGTGTTTCGCTGGAGCTGGGTGGGAAGAACCCCAACGTGGTCTTCGCGGACGCCCACCGGGAAGCCGCCATGGCGGGCGCGTTCGGAGGAGCGTTCTTCAACCAGGGCCAGGCCTGCGTGGCCGGATCCCGGCTGTTCGTGGAGGACTCGATCGCCGACGAGTTCGCCGAGGAACTGACCGAGAAGGCCAAGGGCGTGCGCCTCGGCCAGGGTCTGAACCCCGACTCCCAGATGGGCCCGCTGGTCTCGGCGTCCCACCGGGAGACGGTGAGAGGATTCGTCACCGTCGCCGGCGACGAAGGCGCCGACGTCGTGGCGGGCGGGCGGGACGCCAACGTGGAGGGTCTAGAGGGCGGGTACTTCCTGGAGCCGACGGTGATCGACCGGGTGACCAACGACATGACAGTGGCCCAGGAGGAGATCTTCGGACCCGTGGTGTCGATCCTGCGGTTCTCCGATTGGGACGAACTCATCTCGCTGGCCAACGACGTAAGCTATGGACTCGCGGCCGGGGTGTGGACATCCGACGTCAACAAGGCGCTGAAGTTCGCAAACGCGGTGCGCGCCGGCACGGTGTGGATCAACACCTACGGCATGTTCGACGTCGCCGTTCCGTTCGGCGGCCAGAAGATGTCGGGCTTCGGGGGACGTGAACTGGGCGAGGAGGCGCTGGACGCGTACCTCCAGCCCAAGTCGATCTGGATAGACACGGAGGCGGTGATCCCGACCCAGGGACAGGGCATCTCGCGCTGACCCGAGGCCGCGCCGCCGGTTGGCTCGGCGGGCTGAGTACGCGCGGACACCCGACAGGGTGATCATCTATCGTTCCGGACGACCGCGGACAAGGAGGCTCGGGGTGGAGAAGCTCGTACAACCAGGCTGGCTAGAAGAGAACAGGTCGGCCTCCGATCTACGCATCCTCGACTGCTCGGTGGTCTTCGAGAGGCCGGGCGGCGTGCTCAACATCGAGAGCGGCAGGCCCAGATGGGATCGGGAGCACATACCGGGAAGTGTCCATGTCGATCTCATGACCGAACTGGCCGACCAGACCGCGGAAGCCCTGTTCATGATGCCGTCCACCGATCAGTTCGTGTCCGTCATGGAGTCGGTCGGCGTCGGCGAGGGAACGAGGGTCGTCCTGTACGACTTCGACATCAACATGTGGGCCACCAGGGTGTGGTGGATGCTCCACTCCATGGGCTTCGACGAGGCCGGGGTCCTCGATGGCGGGCTTAGGCGCTGGAAGTCGGAGGGCCGGCGTGTAACCAGTGATCCTGCGCCGCGGCATCCGAGGGCCGCATTCACTGTCCGGCCCCGACCGGGCACTTTCGTCGGAAAGGAGGAGGTGCTCGCTGCTATCGAGGACGAAGACGTCGCCATAGTCGACGCCCTGCCGGCGGCCCACTACAACGGAACGATTCAGTTCTACCAGCGTCGCGGCCACATCCCGACCGCCGTCAACGTACCGGCCGGTTCCCTCGTCGATCACGACACCCACGCCTATGCAGGCATCGACGAACTGCGAAGCCGGGCCGCCCCCGCACTCGAGACCGGGTCCAGCCGGAAGATCGCCTACTGCGGAGGCGGCATCTCCGCCGCCAGCACGGCCTTCGCTCTTTCCCTCCTCGGTGTCGAGCAGGTTTCGATCTACGACGCCTCGATGGGCGAGTGGGCGAATGACCCTTCCTTGCCACTCGAAGACCCGTCGTCCGGATGATCCGAAGCGGTCTGCCGGCGAGAGAGGAGACGGGTGGGCGCTGACGCGATAGCGCGGACGGCGATCAAATCAGTGGACCTCGATCTGGCCGTCGAGCTCTGCCGGGAGGTGTCGCGCATCCCGAGCGTCCTGGGCGAGGAGGGACCCCTGGCGGCGTTCATCGCCGGCACGCTCGGGGATCTCGGGTTCGAGAAGGTGAAACTCCAGCCCGTCCTGGCCAACCGGCCCAACGCGATCGGGGAGCTCTCGTTCGGTCCGGGCCGGAGGGTGGTGCTCACCGGCCACCTCGACACCAAGCCGGTCTCGCATGGCTGGACGGTTGCCGAACCGTACTCGGGCGACTTCGTCAACGACCGCGTGTACGGCCACGGGATCATGGACATGAAGGGGGCCCTGGCCTGCCAGATCGCGGCGCTGGCAGGACTCAGGAAGGCCGGCCTCCCGCTCTCCGGGACAGCCGCCTTCGCGGCGGTGTCGGACCACATGGGGGACCAGCGGGGGTCGATCGCATACTTCGAGGCCCACCCGGCCGACCTGTGCGTTCTGGGAGAGTTGAGCGAGAGCACTATCTGCCTGGGCCATCGGGGCCGGTACTACTTCGACATCCATGTCTACGGACGCTCCGCCCACACCTGCCACAAGTACGACGCCGTGAACGCCAACTACCTGGCCGCGCTGGCGGTCATCGAGTTGGACGCCTCCCGGCTGGAGCCTCAACTGGAGCCCTGGGTGGCGGAGATGTTCGGCAGCGAGACGTTCATGTCCCCCGGCCGGATCTACGGCGGGTTACCCCCGGGCGGCCCGTCCATGATCCCCGACGAGTGCGTGATCCGGGTCGACTGCCGGCCCCAGCCGGGTGTCAGCAAGGCGACAGTCCGGGCCGAGATCGACCGTGCCCTGGCCGCAGCGGCGGAAAGGGACCCCCGGTTCAGAGCCGAGGTGGTGCTCGCCGACGAGAAGCCCGGCCATCTCGTGGATCGGGAGTCCGATGTGGTGACCCTGATGATGGAGGCTGTCCGGGCGGCGCGGCCGGGACAGGAGCCGTCGCTGCGGGTCGAGGGCTGGCTGGGCGACACCTCCAGCTTCGGGCCGCTGGTCGAGACGGTGATCTTCGGTCCGGGTGGGGAACCCGTCTACGCGGCCGACGAGAACCTCTCCGTCCCCGACATACACGACGCCGCCAAGGTTTACGCCGCGTTCGCAGCATTGGCTCTCTCGGCATGAAGTACCCGGGTTTCGACACCGTGCTCGACTCGTGCCTGCGAATACGGCCGGGTGAGGAGGTTCTGCTGCTGACCGACGAGGGCACGGACGCGCAGGTCGTGGCCGGGCTCGTGGATGGGGTGTCGTCCCGGAGGGCCGTCCCTGTCATTGCCGCCATGCGGATGCCCTTCATTCCGGGTGCCGAGCCACCCGCGGCGGTGGCCGCCGCCCTCCTATCGGCCGGCGCCGCCATCGAGCTGACCAGCCTGTTCATCGGATCGAGCCGGGCCCGTCAGCGCGCCTCGGCGGCCGGGGTCAGGTACCTGGCGATGCCCGGCGTCGAGTTGGGCACATTCCGCTCCGGAGGCCCCCTGACGGTCGACTTCGACTCCCAGCGTGCCGTCGCCGTCAAGGTGGGAACCGCTTGGGATCGCGGGTCCGGGTTCAGGCTCACCAGCCCCGCCGGGACCGATCTGCGAGGCTCGATCGAGAACAGGGCCGGACGCGTGCTGGACGGGATCGCCCGGGCCGACGGCCAGTACATGGCGCCACCCGACATCGAGGCCGGCACCGCGCCGGTCGAGGAAACCACCTCCGGAGTTGCCGTGATCGACGGCGACCTGCTCTTCATGGGCAGAGGACCCCTTCCCGAGCCGGTCGTGATGCACTTTGAGGACGGACGGATGGTGGGTGTGGAGGGCACCCACCGGAACCGGCTCCTCGAGATGATCGCTCGATGTGACGACGACCGGATGAGCAACCTCGCCGAGGTCTCCATGGGCCTAAACCCGCTCGGAACCATCTGCGGGGTCCCCATGGAGACCGAGTCGGCGCTGGGGACGGCCCACATAGCCCTCGGCAACTCCATCGCCTACGGAGGGACGGTCGACGCAACCGCCCATCTCGACTGCGTGATGGCGGCCGCCACCCTCGAGATCGACGGCGAGGTGGTGATCAGCGACGGGGAGTTGACGGAGTGAAAAGGCCCCGGATCCTCCTGGCCAAGCCCGGTCTCGACGGCCACGACCGCGGCGTGAAGGTCATCGCGATGGCCCTCCGGGATGCCGGCGCCGAAGTGATCTTTCTCGGCCTCAGGCAATCACCGGAGCAGATCATCACCGCGGCGATCGAGGAGAGCGCCGACGTGATCGGCATTTCGGTGCTGTCCGGAGCCCACCTCGCCCTGGGCCGCCAACTGGTGGAGGAACGAGGCAAGGCCGGAATCGCTGGCGTTCCGATCGTCATCGGCGGGACCATTCCCGAAGCGGACGCCGACGCGCTGCGGGGGATCGGGATCTCCCGAGTGTTCCCGGTCGGATCCCCCCTGGATGAGGTGGTGAACGGGATGTTCCGTGAGGCCTCCGCCGGCGTCGCGCCATGACCGGCGATCGCCGTACCGACTCGGGCATCCCGGTCGCTCCCCTATACACGCAGGACGATGTCGGGGGGTTCCGGCCCGGGGACCATCTGGGCCTCCCCGGCCACCCTCCCTTCACCAGGGGCCCGTACGAGACGATGTACCGCGGGCGCCTGTGGACGATGCGCCAGTTCGCAGGGTACGGCAGCGCCGAGGACGCCAACGACCGCTTCCGCTTCCTGCTGGAACAGGGCCAGACGGCGCTCTCGGTGGCCTTCGACCTGCCCACCCAGCTCGGCTACGACTCGTCGCATCCCATGGCCCGCGCCGAAGTCGGCCGGGTGGGGGTGGCTGTCGATACCGCCGACGACATGGCCGCGTTGTTCGACGGTCTGCCCCTCGACAAGCTCTCGGTGAACTTCACCATCAATGCCACGGCGCCGATCATCCTGGCGTTCTACCTGGTGACGGCCGAGCGCCAGGGCGCGTCCTACGCGGACCTCTCGGGGACGCTCCAGAACGACCTGCTCAAGGAGTTCCTGGCCCGCAAGGCGTTCATCTTCCCTCCGGCCGCATCGATGCGGCTCGTGGCGGACATCGTGGAATGGTCGTCCGAACACCTGCCCCGGTTCAACCCGATCTCCATAACCGGGTACCACGCCAGAGAGGCCGGATGCAATGCCGTCCAGGAACTGGGCCTGACCATGTCATCCGCCATCGCATATGCGGAGGAACTGCTGGCCCGAGGATTGTCCTTCGACTCCTTCGCGCCCCGGTTCTCCTTCCACTTCGCCACCACGATGAACCTGTTCGAGGAGGTCGCCAAGCTGAGGGCGGCCCGGCGACTCTGGTACGACACGGCCACTACCCGCTTCGGCGCCAAGGATCCCCGCTCCGCACGGCTCCGCTTCTTCTCCGGTAACTCGGGTACCACCCTCACCGCCGCGCAGCCTCTCAACAACATCATCCGCTCGACCATCCAGTGCCTGGGCGCGGTGCTGGGCGGCGCCCAGTCCGTACACGTGATGGGCTATGACGAGGCCTACGAGCTTCCCACCGAGGAGGCCGTCACGCTCTCCCTGAGGACACAGCAGATCGTGGCACACGAGTCCGGGGTCGCCGACACGGTCGACGCCCTGGCGGGCTCCTACTACGTCGAATGGCTCACCAGCGAGGTGGAACGCCGGGCTCGCGAGATCATGGCCGCCGTGGAGGAACTGGGGGGAGCGGTCGCGGCGCTCGAGTCGGGTACACCCCAGCGGTGGATAGCCGCTGAGGCCTACCGGACGGAGCGGGAGATCGCCGACGGATCGAGGGTCCGGGTGGGCGTGAACCGCTACGTGGACGACGCGCTGGCACAACACGAGCCGCGGCTGTTCACCCTGGATCCCAAGATCGGGGAACTCCAGATCGCTCGCACGGAACGAAGAAGGGCCACCCGTGACGAGTCTGCAGCCAGGACGACGCTCGCGGCCCTGCGCGAGGCCTTGCGCACCGGAACCAACGTCATGCCCCCGATCATGGACTGCGCGAGGGCCGGAGGGACGCTCGGCGAGATGAGCGACATGATGAGGAACGAGTACGGAGAGTTCCGGGAACCGAGTCCCTGGTGACCGGCAACGGCATGCTGGACGGCATCCGAGTTGTCGATCTGACCAGGTTCGTCTCGGGAGCGTATGCCTCCTTCATTCTGGCGACCCTGGGCGCGGAGGTTCTCAAGATCGAGGGCCCGGCCGGTGGAGACCCCTACCGGAACCAGGGAACCGCGCGCGTGGGGGACCAATCGGTGCTGTTCATGACCCTCAACAGCGCCAAGAAGAGCGTCGCTCTCGACTTCCGAGCAGAGGATGCCCGCCCCGCGATGGATGGGCTCCTGGCCTCCGCGGATGTCCTGCTGGAAAACGGACGGCCCGGAAGCCTCGCCAAGTACGGGCTCGACTACCCCGCGGTCCACGCCCGGTTTCCCTCCCTGGTCTACGGGTCGGTCTCCGGCTTCGGAGACGTGGGTCCCGACGCCGGGAAGGGTGGGTTCGATCTCATTCTCCAGGCCTCCGGCGGCCTGATGAGCGTCACGGGGCATGAAGCGACCGGGCCCGCCAAGATCGGCGTCCCGGTCACCGACATCGGAGCTGGGCTCGCCTGCGTGGTCGGGGTGCTCGCCGCGCTGGCCGAGCGGGAACGAACCGGCCTCGGGCGCCAGGTCTCCACCTCGCTGCTCGAGTTCTCGCTGGCCGCGCTGGCCACGGTAGCGACGCCGTACCTCGTGAACGGCGAGGTGCCCGGCCTGCTGGGCAGCCACTCCCCCACCTTCGCCCCTTACGGAGCATTCCGCGCCCGCGACGGGCACTTCGTGGCCGCCGGCGCCGGATCGGAGGCAATCTGGCGCCGCTTCTGCGAGACGCTCGGCGCATCGCACCTGGTAGAAGACCCTCGCTTCGCCGACAACGCCTCCCGGGTGGCGGCTCGTGACGAACTGACCGCCGAGATCGAGTCGATCACCACCCGGAAGGACGTAGCCGAGTGGCTGACCCTGTTCGCAGAGGCTCAGGTACCGGCGGACCGTATCAACGACATCGGCGGGGTACTGGACGGGTCCCAGGCTCGGGCACTCGGCTCGGTACAGACGCTGGAGCACGACACGGCGGGCCCCTACCCTGCGATCGGCCTGCCGCTCCGGATCGACCGTGAACCCTTGCCGATCCCCCGGCCTGCGCCCCTCCTCGGCCAGCACACGCGGGAGTCACTGCTCGAGGCCGGTATGGAGCCCGCCTACATCGATGCGCTCTTCGCAAGCGGGATGGCGGCCGAGCCGGGATGACCGAAGATGCAGCCGCGGTCATCCTCGCACGGACCGTCGAGCTGGCAGCAGTCCCCGGGCCTCCTCTTGACGAGGCCGACCGGGTAACCGTCGTAGAACGGTGGTGGCGCGCGGACGGGCTACGGCCGCAGGTCGACCGGGCGGGAAACGTTGTCGCCCGACTCCGTGCGGGAGAAGGTCCGGCAACGTTCGTGGCCGCCCACCTCGACACGGTTTTCGGCCGGGACATCCCCCATGGGACCGAGCAGCGGGACGGCCGTCTCCATGGTGTCGGGGTCGGTGATAACACCGTGGCCATCGCTGCCCTGTCACTGCTCGACCGCCTCCTGCCGGAGGACCTGTCGCGGCCGGTGTGGATAGCGGCCACCACCGGCGAGGAGGGCCTAGGCAACCTCGCCGGAGCACTCCACCTCGTGGAGCATCCTCCGGCCGGGATGAGCGCGTTCATCGCGCTGGAGGGCAACTACCTCGGACGGGTGGCGACGGTGGGTGTCGGGTCGGTCCGCCGGCTGGTCGAACTCGAGGGTCCGGGAGGGCACGCCTGGGAGGCTGCTGACGCGCCCAGCGCCATCCACGACCTGGCGAGGATCATCGTGGGCCTGGAACATCTCCTGCCGGACGCCAGGTCCCGAGCCCGGTGCTCGCTCAACGTAGGACACATCGAGGGGGGCGAGTCGATCAACGCTCGTGCCCGCCGCGCAGCGCTGCGGGTCGACATCCGCTCCGCCGACCCGGAGGTCCTTGACCACCTCGATGCCTCGGCGCGCCGCGTGGTGGAGGCCGAGTCACAGCTGGCGGCGACCTACCAGGAACTGGGCAAGCGGCCTGCCGGGTCGATCCCGGAGACGCATCCTCTGGTGGCGGCCGCCGACGCCGCCCTGGCCGCGGTCGGGATCGATGCGGCGCACGTCGCAGCCAGCACTGACGCCAACGCCGCCTACGCGGCCGGCATTCCGGCGGTCACCATCGGCATCACGTTCGGATCCGGCGAGCACACACCCGGGGAGTGGATCGAGACCGAACCGATCGGAACCGGACTCGCCGCGCTGGCCGATACCATCCTCCGCTACGACAGGAAGGCAGGATGACCGTATGCAGACCGGTGTAGCCCTACAGGGTCGTTACCCTCCCCACGTATTCGAGGACATGGTCCGGGTAGTCGACCGGTGCGGGTACGACTACCTCTGGCTCACCGACTCCTCCCTCCACACCCGAAACCCCTACATGCACCTGACGCTGGCGGCGAGGTTGACCACCCGCATGGTGCTGGGAACCGCGGTGACCAACCCGCAGACCCGCCATCCCGGCATCGTGGCCGTCAATGCAGCCAGCCTCGAGGAGTTGGCGCCGGGAAGGACGGTCCTCGGTATCGGAGCGGGCGATCGCCCGCTCCGCTCCCTCGGCCTGCGGCCCGCCCGGCTCCTGGAGATGCGCCAGTCGATCGAGGTTATCCGCCGGCTCCTTGCCGGCGAACACGTCACCTACGAAGGGGCTGGGTTCACTATGGACGACGCCCACCTTCGGTTCGAAGCCTCATACCGGATCCCGGTGTTCATCTCGGCGAGCGGACCCAAGACCCTGGAGTTGGCCGGCGAGATCGCCGACGGGGTCATCTTCCTGGGCGGCCTGTTCCGGGACGGGGTCGCCTACGGGTTGGAGCACATCGACCGGGGCGCCGAGCGAGCAGGCCGGTCCCGCCCCCACGTGTCCGTCTTCGGCTACGGAGCGATAGACGACGACGATCCCGCCGGCGCCCTGCAGGCGGCCCGCTCGATCGCCGCCTGGTTCCCCCAGACCGCGCCGGTCTACTGCGAGTTGGCCGGTCTGGACCCCGCCATCTCGGCCGACGTCAAGGCTCGGTATGCAGGAGGCGAGTTCCAGGAGGCACTCGCCGCGGCTTCGATCATGCCCCGGGAATTCGTCGAGAAGATGGCCTTCGCCGGCGACAGCGACCAAGCGATGGCCCACCTCCGGACCCTGGCCGACCTGGGAGTGGATTCGGTGACGGTGTTCCCGCTCGGTTCCCGGCGCCGGGAGACCGTCGAGGCGTTCTCCAGGGTCTTCTCCCGCCTGTAATGGTCCAGGAACCGACCCCTTCCCCGTGGTGGCCGCCGCTGCTCAGGATCCACCATGTCGCCTTCGCGCACACCCCGACGTCTGCGCCACACGAACGGTTCGCTGAGCTGCTGGGCGTTCCGGTCTGCCACGAGGAGGACGGACCGGGATTCACCGAGAGGATGCTCCCGGTCGGGGACGGCTTCGTCCAGACCCTCGAAGCGACCGGCCCCGGGGTCGTAGGCAAGTTCGTAGACAAGCGCGGCTCCGCTCTCCACCACATCGCCTTCGAGGTGGAGGACATCGGGGAATGCCTCCGGCGGCTCGCCAGCGTGGGCGTTCAACTCATCGACGAGCAGCCCCGTCCCGGCGGGATGGGCACGATGATCGCATTCGTCCACCCCCGCGAGTTCGACGGCCTGCTCGTGGAACTAGTGGAAACGCCAGATGGCTAGTCCCTAGGGTTGTGGCCAGCGGTCAGTACACCTCAATATGATCTAATCAATCACCAAAATCTAATACCTAGCAACTAGCGATCGAGAAGCCCGGCGTACTCCTCGGGGACCTCCATCCGGTCGATGCAGGTGAAGAAGCTCTCGGTCGCCTTCGCCAGCACCTCCTCCTCGTCGAAGACCAGGAACTCGCGCCCTTCCATCACCACCGTGCCGTCCACGATGGTCGTGTCGACCGCGGCGCTCTCCGCGCTGTAGACCAGGTGTGACATGAGGTGGATCTTGTTGCCCGGCACCCAAGGGGTGAAGTGGTGGTTCTGCAGGTTGACCAGGATCACGTCCGCCACCTTTCCTACGCTCAACTCGCCCGTCTCGTGGCCGAGGGCACGCGCGCCGTTCCTGGTCGCCATGCCCAGGATGGCGGGCGCCTGCAGGATCGACGCGTCCTTCCGCTCGGCCCGATGAACCAACGACGCCCACTTCATCACCTGGAACAGGTCGCAACTGTTGGTTCCCTCCGCCGAGTCGTGGCCCAGGCCGACGTTGAGGCCTGCCTCCAGCATCTCGGGCAGCCGGGCGATACCGTTGCCGAGCTTGGCATTGGAGGTGGGGTTGTGGGAGATATGGGTTCCTGTCTCGCTCATGAGCCCGATCTCCCGGTCCGATAGGTGCACGCAGTGGGCGGCCACGCAATCCGGTCCCAGGATCCCGGTGTCGTATGCCACCTCGGTGGGCCGGCGGCCGCCGAACGCCTGCTTGGAGATCTCGACCTCGCCGAGGGACTCGTTCAGGTGGATGTGGATACCGGTCCCAAGCTGGTCGGCCAGCGCCCGGCAGTCCACCAGCAGTTGCTCGGACGCGAGGGGTAGCCACTCGATACCCACGTAGACCTCCACCCGCCCGTCGCCCATCCCGTGGCACTCGTGGTAGGCCGATTCGTTGTCCTCGATCACGTCGAGGTCGTGCTCCGGGTCGGCTATGTCGTTGGAGAGAACCACCCGGATCCCGCTGTCGACTGCCGCCCGCGCCAGGGCCGGGAGTTGGCGGAACATGTCGTTGGCGGTGGTGACACCGGCCTTCAGAGACTCGCTGTAACTGGCCATGGCCGCCCAGTAGGCCTCTTCGGGATTGATCGCCCGGATCATGGGATACCAGAACCCCTGCAGGATCTCCCACAGATCCAGATGGTCGCAGTAGCCCTTTCCGATGGCGGTGTGGTAGTGGAGGTCGACGAATCCCGGCAGCGCCGCTTTGCCGCCGGCGTCGATGACCTTCGCGGTGGCGCGGTCGTATCCGGACGCCGCCTCGGATCCTCCGACGGCGACTAACCGGTTGCCCTCGATGACCATCGATCCGTCGAAGATGACATCGTCCTCCTCGTTCATCGTCACGATGGCAGCGTTCTCGATGATGATCCGATCAGCCACTATCTCCTCGCTTTCGCAGTGGGCCTCTCCAGGTCTCGGGTAAGCAGGTGGGATCGCGCCACCGGCGCCACAACCGTCTCCTCCTGGCTACCTGCGCATGGTACGGGCTGTCGGCCCCAGTTGCTCGGGTAGCACGGCATAGGCGTCCTCGATCCATTGGCACAGGATGGGCCTGGTCCGGCGGGGGTCGATGATCTCCGGCACTCCAAAAGCCTCTGCCGTCCGGAACGGCGACGACAGCCCGTCGTATTGCTCCTCCAGCCGGGCAAGCCTTTCCGCCGCTTCGTCTGGTGGCAGGGCGTCGAGTTCCCGGCGGAAAGCGGCTCGTACCCCGCCCTGGATCGGGATGGAACCCCACCGGGCAGACGGCCAGGCGTAGTGAAGGTTCAAGCCCTGCAGCCGACCGTAGCTGGTGCCCGCCAGACCGAAGAGCCTTCGCACGATCATGCCGCACCACGGAACCCGCGACTGCTCGATGGCGGAGATGAGGCGGATGGTCCCTCGCACTGCCCCTTCGCGCTCGGCTTCCAGCCCGATCACGGTGCCGGGCTGGTCCACGAAGTTCACGATCGGAACGTGGAAGGTGTCACAGAGATCCACGAAAGTCTCGACCTTCTCTGCAGCGGCGCGGGTCAGACCGCCCCCGAACCGGTAGGGATCGTTGGCGATCACGCCGACCGGATAACCGTTGAGGCGGGCCAGCATCGTGATGGATGAAGGTCCGTAGGCGGGAGCGATCTCGAAGAGCGTGCCGCGGTCGAAGACCAGCGAGAGGAGCCTCCGCGAGTCGTAGACCCGGCGCTGATTCCGCGGGATGATCGAGGCCAACTCGTCCTCGGCGCGGTCGGGAGAGTCGTCGCCGGGTTGGCGGGGGGGCAACTCGAAGACACTCTGCGGCAGGTACGACAGGAACCGCTTTGCCTGGCAGATCGCCTCCTCCTCCGAGTCGGTCGCGTTATCGATGACTCCGCTCTCCTCGGTGTGGATGTGGGCGCCTCCCAGTTCCTCCTTATCGATGTCCCGGCCCAGGGCGACCCGCGCCACCGGAGGGCCGGCGGCGAACACCTGGCTGGTGCCGCGGACCATCACCGAGAAGTGGCTGCTGGCGGCCTTCATAGGACCGAGACCTGCTGACGGACCTAGCACCAGGGCCACCACAGGTACGTAGCCGAGCATCCCGGCGAGGGGCCACATGCGGTACCCGGGGATCTTGGTCCGCCCCATCTTCTCGAGCAGGCGGACACTTCCGCCGACATTCTCCACGAGACGGATCATCGGCATCCGCATCTCCAATGCGTACCGGTTGATGAACTCCCACTTCTCGGAGATCTGCGCTTCCGTCGAACCTCCCCTGATCGTGTAGTCGTCGGCTTCGACGGCCACCCGGCGACCGCGGACCCGGCCGGTGCCGATGATGGTGTTGGCCGGTTTCACGGTCACGAGCCGGCCCTCCGCGTCGTAGGTGGCCGCACCGGTGAAGGTCCCGATCTCCTGCCAGGTACCCTCGTCGAGCAGTAGGCTGAGCCTCTCCCTGGCGGTGAGCCGACCGGCGTCGTGCTGGCGGGCCACGGCCTCCTCCCCGCCCATCGAGAGCGCATACACCTTCCGGCGCTCCATCTCCTCGAGTTCGGGGTCCCAGATCACTTCGCCTCCATCCTGCTCATGACCCTACGAGGGTACTGAAGAATGTCCCGTTGGCCCGAGAGCCGGAAACAAAACCCCAGGTAGGGGCATCGCGGGCCAACCAAACCCCGTCTTTTTCAGCACCCTCCCAAGAGATCGGGAATGTCCTCGACACGCTCCGCGATCAGCGCTCCGGCGGCCGCCAGCATGTCACGTTTAACCACCGCACGGTCGGTATCGAGCCGTACCATCGCCGATAGGTGGCCGAAGGAGGATCCGGCCGGGTAGGCGTCCTGGAACTGGCCCACGATCATCGCCACGACCGGTTTGGTCACCTCGCCGCGCTCCATGGCGGCGGCCATTTCGGCCTCATGCTCCGATCCCGGCTCGCCGAAGACCACGATGCTGCGGGTGGCCTCGTCCGCCTCGAACCAGCGGGCGTACTCGGCCATGGTTCTTCCGGTGATCGACTCCCCTCCCATCGAGACGCAGGTAGAGACCCCGCTGCCGGCCCTGGCTAACGAACGCGCGATCTCGGCGGACATTCCCCCCGACCGGGAGCAGACACCCACGGTTCCGGGGCGGAACAGGTCGTCGGGCCGCGGCCCGCCGATGCCCCCCAGCTTCGTCCTTCCCGGTGAGATGATGCCGTTGGTATTGAACCCGATCAGGACCGAACCGGCGTTCCGAGCGGCGACGGCGGCCCGCCAGGCATCCTGCCGGGGCAGGTTCTCGGCAATGGCCACGATCGGCGACAGGCCGGAGGCGGCCGCCTCGACCACCGCGTCCGCTGCGTGGCGGGCCGGCACGTATTGAACGGCCGCGGTGGCCCCGGTCCGCTCGACTGCTTCGGCCACCGTATCGAAGACCGGCACCCCCGAGACCGATTCACCACCCCGTCCGGGCGTTACGCCGGCCACGATCCGGGATCCGTAGTCGAGGCAAAGCCGGGTATCCACCCGGCCCACGGAGCCGGTTATGCCCTGGACCAGGATCCGGGTCCGCTCGTCGACCAGGATGCTCACCGGCTGCGTTCGATCCGCACCAGCGCGTCACCGGCCTCGATCACGTCTCCCTCCGCCACCGGGATGTTTACCACTGTCCCGGCCACCGGAGCAATGACGGGCATCTCCATCTTCATCGACTCGAGGATGAGGAGCTCCTGCCCGGCTCGCACCCGTTCGCCTTCGGCGACGGTGATCCGCCAGACGATCGACGCCATGTCGGCGCGGACGATCACCGGCTGATCCTGACCAAGGTGTCCACGGCCTCTCCCAGACTCGCTCCGGACGGAAGGTACCGCAAACCGGCCCGTCCTGCCGCCAGCCTCCGGGCCCGATCGGCGTTGAGCCCCTCTAGCCGGACCACCACCGGGATCGGACCGTCTCGGTCTCCGAGCCGGTCCAGCCCCATCAGGAGTCTCTCCATGATGAGGTCGCAAGGGGCCAGCTGGAGGATGTTGAAGCTGACCAGCAGACGCGAGAGGTTGGGGTGGCCGAGCACGGCCTCGATCAGC
The DNA here is from genome assembly GCA_028821235.1 of bacterium. NCBI lineage: Bacteria > bacterium. Next base: position 102,878 of record JAPPGV010000089.1, on the reverse strand, counting down.
ACGTCCAGCTTCTCGGCCGATACCCCGGCGCCCAGGTCGCTGTGGTTGGCCGGTCGCATACCCGCTTGGACCAGCAGATCGTGCTGGTAGAGCCCGGCGCCGCCCCCGCCCACCAGCAGCCCCGTATCACCGTCGAGTTCCACGTAACGTACGGAGGCGCCCGGAAGCCGGCGATCGGCCTCTGCCACGACGGCCTCCCGCTCGCTGAACCCGTCGGGACGCCATCGGAGTTCCGGATGCCTGAAGAGGGCGTTGCCGTCCATCTCGATCAGCGCTCCGACTGCGATGAACAACCCGTCGGCCGACCTGGCCAGCGGGTTCAGTTCCACCAGCAGCGCATCGTCGAAGAAGACGCCGGCTGCCGACACGGTCAGCTCGACCAGCGCAGGTGGGACCCGGGCGTCGCCCAGCGCCCGCCGCCAGAGACGCTCCGCCCCGTCTTGGGGCAGTTCTGCCAACCCCTCGAGGTCAAGGTGAACCATCGCATCGCCCGAGCTCTCGATGTCAACACCTCCTGCGCCGGATGCGGTGACCCGGGGACCGCGAGGACCCCACGAGAAGGCGGTATAGAGCTCTCCGGCCACGGCGACAGCCTCCTCCACGTAGACCGACCGGCACCGATGGCCCAGGATCCGGGAACCGAGCAACTCATGCGCCGCTCGCGCCGCGGCGTCCCGTCCGATGGGGCCTATCACGCCATTGTTCTTGGACCGCCGGTTCGCCGGGACCAACGCCTTGACGAAGACCTCGCCGTCCAGAGCCCGCGCGGCAGACCCAGCCTGTTCCGGTGTGGTGGCGACGGCACCCCGCGGAACCCTGACCCCGGCCCTGGCCAGGCGGGCCTTGGACTCGTGTTCCAGCAACCTCACTCCGGTGGCATTATGGTCAGGTCACCCAAGGAGGACCAGGGTGAGAGGACCACGGTGAGCCGGACGCTGGTAATGGGAGATCCCCTCGTCGTCCTCGGCGATGCTTCCCCGGGGTATATCCGGGACGGCGCGCTCGTCGTCGAGGATCGGACCGTCTCCCGGATCGGAAAGAGGCGCGAGCTGGAGGGCCTCGGTCCGTTCGACCGGCGGGTCGGATCGCGCCGCCATACCGTCCTTCCGGGATTCATCAACGGTCACTACCACTCGGGTTCAGCCCTGAGCAGGGGCATGGCCCAGTACATCTTCGAGCGGGCCAACGTCCACTTGCATGGCATGTGGACCCCCGTTACCGAGGAAGACCTATACCACGCGGTACTGGCCAACGTCATGAACGATGTGCGAGGTGGCCAGACCGGGTTCGTCGACCTCAACTACGGCCGGTCGGGTCTGCCCAACTTCGGGTACGACGCGATCCTGGCGGCCTACCGGGACCTCGGAGTCCGGGTGGCCCTCGGCGTGGTGACCAGGGACCGCAACACCCTGGTCCATGCCGACGACGAGTCGTTCCTCGCCATGCTTCCCGAGGATCTGGCTGCTCGGGTGCGCGCCTCGGCGATGGGTTACGCATGGCCGATCGGCGAGGTGTTCGCCACCTACCGGGACCTGGTCTCCCGCTGGGATCACCGGGAGGGCCGGATCCGGGTCCTGCTCGCCCCCGACTGGACGCCGGCGTGCTCGGACGAACTCTACGTGCGGAACCGGCGCCTCGCCGATGAGTTCGGAACGGGGATCATGACGCACGTGCTCGAGACCCGCTCCGAGATGATGTACGCGCTGGAGAGCGACGGCAAGACGGCTATGCGCCGCCTGGCGGATCTCGGGGTGCTGGGGCCCGACGTGTCGTGTTCCCATTTCGTCTGGGCGACCGACGAGGACATCTCGATACTCGCCGACACGGGAGCGGTGGCCGTCAACAATCCCGGCTCCAACCTCCGGCTCAGCACCGGGATAGCCCGGGTGAGGGACATCATGGACCGCGGCGGGCGGGTGTGCTTCGGCACCGACAACATCTCCTTCTCCGACTCCGGCGACTTCCTCCAAGAACTCCGCCTCGCCGCCTATCTGCAGAGAACGCCGGGATTGCTCGAGGTCGGGCGCCTCGATTCGGAGGCCGTGCTGCGAGCCGCTGCGGAGAACGGCGCCCGGGCGATCCGCTTCGAGTCCGAACTCGGCTCGCTCGGCGTCGGCAAGGAAGCCGACCTGGTCGTATTGAGCCGGGACCGCTTGTTCTGGCCGGAGGAACGCTACGCATCCACCCCGCCCCTGGACGTGATCCTCGACCGAGCCTCCGCCGCCGACGTGGCCTCGGTCATGGTCGCCGGAGAGATCGTGTTCGACGACGGCGAGTTCACCCGCATTCCGCACAGCCGTGTGCACGACTACGTCACCGAAGCGGCTGCGCGCATCATGGGAAGCGACCCCGACCCCGAGTCGGTGCGCCTGGGATGGGAGGTAGACCCCTACGTCCTCGACTTCTACCGCCCGTGGGCCCGGACACCGTTGGAGCCGGCGGCCGTTTACAACGCCAAGCATCCGCCCCTTACGGGGAACGGTTCAAGAGGGGAGTGACCATGCCCTTGGTGGTGGATTGCCACATGCACATCATGGAACACGACTGGAACCCGATGAACGTGTCCTCGGGCATGGCCGAATCCTGGGCGAGGCAGGTGCGCTGGTACGACCCGCCCAAGTCCGACCCCGAGTACTTCGCGGAGGCTTGGAGTGTGGCTGCCGACGGCAACGGCGATAAGGCGGTGGCTCGTATGGACGAGGCCGGGGTAGACGCGTCGGTGATGATGCCCATGGACCACGGAGTCGGCCTGGGCGAAGAAGGCGTCATCCCCATCGCGGAAAAGAACCGGCTCTGCGCCGAAGCCACCAAAAGACACCCCGGACGCCTCTACACCTTCTGCGGAGTAGACCCCCGCCGCCCCGACGCCCTCGACATCCTCACCACAGCAGTAGACGAATGGGGCGCCATAGGCCTCAAGCTATACCCCACCAACGGCTTCTACCCCGACGACGAAGACCTCGTCTACCCCCTCTACCGGTTCCTCCTAGAACGAGACCTACCCGTACTCCTCCACCAAGGACACTCCGCAGGCCGGCACAAATCCAAGTTCGGACACCCCATCTACGTCGACTCCGCCGCCGCCGACTTCCCCGACCTACGCTTCATCCTCGGCCACTCCGCCCGCTACGAAACCTGGGCACACGAAGCCATCTCCGTCGCCATCTACAAGACCAACATCCACCTCGACATGAGCCTATGGCAACACTGGATCTCCCCCGACGAACTAACCCGCAAGATCGTATGGATGAGAGACCGCATCGGAGCAGACCGGATCCTGTTCGGATCCGACATGGCCGGCATAGAAGTCTCCCTCACCCTCAAACAATGGGTAGACCAATTCCGCATGCTCCCCGAATGGGCCAAACAACTGGGCTACCGCATCCCCCAACACGAAATCGACCAAATACTCGGAGAGAACACCCGCCGCGTGTACCGCCTAGACCACCACCGAAACAGCGGACGGTGACCAGAAACGGTGGCCGGTGAGAACCGGCTACCCGTGATCGGAGAGTCAGTCCTCCGTGTTCAGCGGTGGGGGCCGGCGATCCCACCACGGGTCGGCCTCTTCGAGTTGGGCGGCGAGGCGGAACAGTATGGCCTCGTTGCCGAAGGCGGCGCCGATCTGGACGCCTACGGGGAGACCGTCAGGTGTCATGCGCATCGGAAGGCTCGCGGCGGGGCAACCGCTCAGGTTGTAGAGCGGGGTGAAGGCCATGTGCCCCCACAGCCTGTCCATGTAGTAGTCCAGGTCGTCCCCCATCATATCGAGGCCGCGTAGCGGGAGGGGTGGATCGGCGAGGGTGGGGCTCAGGATGATGTCGTACTCGTCGAAGAACCCGGCCATCTGACGGCCGGTGCGATGAGCCATCACCAAGGCGTTGGCGTAGTCACGCGCCGACAGACGGTTCCCCTCCTCGGCGGCCAGCCGGGTTATGTTCTCCAGATCGTCGCTCCGGAGGGCACGGCCCAGCGCATTCAGCCGTAGCGTGACGTGGTTGGCGGTATGCCCCACGAGGATCGTGGTTATCGCTCGGCGGGATTCGGCCCCCGAGACCGGAGGCACGGCGGGGGTGACCGTGTGACCGAGTTCCGCTAGCCGGCCGGCGACCCGTTCCGCAGCCAGCACGCACTCCGGGTCGACGGGTTCCCCGCAGAGGCCCTCGGTCCACAGAGCAATGCGGAGCCTGCCCGGGTCCCTGCCGACCTCGGCCAGGAAGTCGCGATCGGGTACGGGCGCGGTGTAGGGGTCGCCGGGTTCCGGTCCGTGGGCGACGTCGAGGAAGACGGCACTGTCCCGCACCGTGCGGGAGACGACATGGTACGTGGCAAGACCGCTCCATCCCTCCCCCGCGTCGGGACCGGCCGGTGTCCGTGCCCTGGTCGGTTTCAGACCGAACAGCCCGCAGTTGGCGGCCGGACTGCGGATCGAGCCTCCCCCGTCGGTTGCCTGCGCGACGGGCACCATGCCGGTGACCACCGCCGCCGCGCCTCCGCCACTCGACCCTCCGGCGCTGCGGGACCTGTCCCATGGGTTGAGGGTCGGCCCGTAAAGAACCGGCTCGGTGGTGCCGCTGATCCCGACCTCAGGCGTGTTGGTCTTGGCGAACAGGAGGAGACCGGCCTCTCGGTACCGCGCGATGATGGTGCTGTCATGGTCCGCGACGTTCCCCTGGTAGAGGCGGGATCCGTTGGTGGTGGGTTCGCCGGCGCAGAGTCCGTGAAGATCCTTGAGCATGAAGGGAACCCCCGACACCGGCCCCGGAGGAAGTCCGCGGGAGATCGTTTCCCTGGCCGCGTCCTCCATGAGATGTATGACCGCGTTGACACCGGGATTCCTGGTCGCTACCCGTTCCAGCGCCGCGTCGAGCAGCTCATCGGGGGTGGTCCGGCGGTCACGGATGAGGCCGGCCAAGCCGAGGGCGTCGTGGTCTTCGTACTCATCGAACAAGGCCATTAGGGTTTCCTCGCTGGTTGAGATCCGATCTCAGCTTATCGGAGGTCAGGGAGGGCGCTCGTGGTGGAATGTGGACACTTCGAGGTGCTACTACGGCCCGGTCTCGGTGGCGCCACCTCGCTAGTGGCCGGCGCCAGCAGGGGAATCGGGCGATCCATAGCCATCGGTCTGGCCGCGGCCGGCGCCTCGGTGATGGGCCTGGCCCGCTCCGCCGACGCCCTTGACGATCTCGGGGACGAGATACGCGCCGGAGGAGGCGAGTTTCTTCCGCTCGTTGCGGACATCGCCGAACTCGACTCCACAGCGGCGGCTGTAGCGGCGGCGTGGAGGTGGAAGGGAGGGCTGGACAGCCTGGTCAACTCCGCCGGAGCCACGAACCGCTCCTCCGCGCTGGAGATCAGCCCCGCGGAATGGGATGCGTTGTTCGACGTGAACCTCCGGGGCGCCTTCTTCCTGACCAGGGAAGTCGGTCGCCGCATGCTGGACGGCAATGGAGGCTCGATCGTCCACATCGCGTCGCTGTCAGGGGTGGTGAGCGACGGCGCCCAGGTCGCCTACAGCGCCAGCAAGGCGGCCATGATCCACATGAGTGCCGTGCTGGCCGACCATTGGGCGCCCAAGGTGCGGCTCAACTGCATCAGTCCGGCGTGGGTGGAAACCGACATGACCCGCGACTATCTCGCCGACGAGGACAACGTGTCGGCCATCCTCCAGCGGACGCCCATTGGCCGCATCGCCCGGCCGGAGGAGATGGTCGGAGCAGCGCTGTTCCTCGTATCCGGTATGAGTTCCTACCTGACCGGGCAGAACCTTCTCGTCGACGGTGGATGGACCGCATGAGCGGGGCTCCTGCGGTTGGAATGCCGCGTGCTCATCCGGACGACGACCGGACCCGGGTAAGGCTACGGTCTGCCGTTACCGAACTCCCCCATCACCAGCCGAGGACGGCGGCCGCGTGGTCGCCCATGATGCCCTTGAGCTTGTGCCGGGGTAAGGGGTCGAGTCCCAGCGGTTCAGCATGGTCGTTGATGGTGAGGAGCTTGTCACGCAGCACCACCGGGTCGTAGAGGAACCCGGGATAGTCCGAACCGAAGAACAGCTTCTCCAGGGGAACGAAGAAGGGCTCCGCCTTGTGGAGGAAGGTGAACAACTCCCTCGGACTGAGGGCCGCGATCAGGTAGGAGAGTTCACCGTAGAAGTTGGGGTGCTTGGTGAGCAGGAAGAGCGCTTCGTCCTGCCACGGGATTCCCATGTGGGCTATTATCACCACGAGGTCACGGAACTCCCTGCCGACATCGTCGAGGAGCGCGGGCCGTCCCAGGCCGAGGGACGCGTCGATACGCGTTGATCCGGCCTGGTGGAACATCACCGGGATCCCGAGCTCAAGAGCACACTGGTAGACGGGGAAGGCCAGTTCGCGATCGTCGGGCGACCAGTGCTGGTACATCGGGTAGAGCTTCACTCCGGACAATCCCAGCTCGCGGACAGCCCGGGTGAGTTCCTCCACCGCCGCCTCCGGTCCCTGGTAGGCGGGGTTCACCGAAGCGAAGCCGACCAGGGTCGCCGGGTCCTGACGCACGAGCCCGGCTATGTAGTCGTTGCACTTCTCGGGGTGAGGCGGACCCTCGACGCCGCTGATGCCCGTCGGGTCGACCGTTCCTATCAAGCGGCCGTCGAGCCACTGCGGCGACACGGACAGCAGGACGATCTTGTCGAATCCGGGGTGGTCCCGCATGGATTCGGCGCCACCGATGATCGGCCAACCCTTGCGGGAGAAGCCACTCTCCTCCCACTCGTCCTCCGTGGGCATGCGATGCGTCGGCACGGACCCCGCACTGCGGTAAATGCAGAGCGACCCCTCCCGGCCGTATTCCACCGAGAACTCGGGATCGGCCGCCAATGCGAGCACATGGGTGTGCATATCGATCTGCATTGGCGCCCTCCTCTGGACTCGGGCAACGTCGATACCCTAACCCGAGCACCGTCCGCCAGGCCCGGCACCGGCAACGAAACCCAGGTCGCGGGATCGCGGGCCAACCCCCTCTCGTCTTTGCGGCACCCTCCTCAAGACGCCGTTCCCAAGCCCGAAGTAAGCTCGCCATGACGGACCAAATCGGCAGGTCCGGGAGAGACGTCAGCGCTTCACCGGTGCAGGCCCGGGAGGCACGAGCCGAAAGGACGGGACAGATGTCGCGATACCTCATCGTGGGCAACCCGGTGGTCACGCTTGCCGACGAAGCGTTCATCACGGATGGCGCCCTGATCGTCGAAGGTAAGAAGATTGTGGAGTCGGGACCGAGGGCCGAACTCGAGACCAAGGGGCCCTTCGACCGCATCCTCGGCTCGCAGGACCACTTCGTCATGCCCGGATTCGTTGCCGCCCACTACCACTCTGAGTCGGCGCTGGGTCCGGGTCTCTGGGAGATGCTCTTCGAGAGGGCCAACATCTACGTACATCCGGTCTTCAAGCCGATGGACGAGGAGATCATGTACCAGGCCATCCTCGTCACCCTCATGACCGCGGTCCGGGGCGGAATCACAACCACGGTCGACGCCTTCTACGGCCGGCCCGGTCCTAAGAACTTCGGCATGAACAATGCTCTGCAGGCCTACGAGGACCTGGGAATGCGGACCGCGCTCGGGATCACTCTGCGCGATGAGAACCTCTATGTCCACGAGGCCAACGAGGACTTCCTGAAACGACTGCCCGAACAGCTGGCCGAAGAGGTGCGCAACTCCCCCATGGGTTACGCCCTGCCCAGCGACGATGTCCTAGCCGCGTATCAGGATACTGCCAGGACGTGGGACCGCCGGGACGACCGGCTCCGCGTCCTGCTTGCTCCGGACTGGACCCCGGCCGTTTCGAACGACCTGTACCGGCGGTGCCGGGCCATAGCCACCGAGTACGACACCGGGATCATGACCCACTGCCTCGAAACCCGATCCGAGATGCAATACAACATCAAGCGCTTCGGTGTCACCGGCATGCAACGCCTGTCTGACATCGGACTGCTCGGTCCCGACGTCTCGCTGTCGCACTTCGTCTGGGCAACGGACCGCGACATCGAGATCCTGGCCGACAGCGGGGCCGTGGCGGCGAGCAACCCCGGCTCGAATCTACGGCTGAGCACCGGCGTTTGCCGGGTGCGCGACATCCTCGACGCCGGCGGAGGGCTGGCGTTCGGCACCGATGCCATCTCCTTCTCCGAACGTGACGACATGCTCCAGGAAGTCAGGCTGGGCGCCTACCTCCAGCGGCTACCCCTAGGCCCGGAACCCGAGCACGGCCGGCTCGACTCCGAGGCGCTCCTGCGATCCGCGGCCACCTACGGCGCCCGGGCCGCCCGCGCCGAGGATCGCATCGGCAGCCTGGCGGTGGGAAAAGATGCCGACTTGCTCATCCTCGACCGCAAGCGGGTCTTCGATACGCCTGCTCGCTTCTACATAAGCCCGGTCCTCGACGTGATCCTGGACCGGGCCGACGGCACGGACATCGAGACGGTGCTCATCGCCGGCAAGGTGGTGCTCGACAACGGGGAGATCACCACCCTTAACGAGCAGCAGATCCGGGACGAGTACAACGAGGCGATAGCGAGGGGGCTCTTCGATCTGGAGGAGCCCTGGGCTCGGTGGGCCGAGCTTGCGTTCGAGGTCGAGCCGTACCTGTTCGACTTCTACCGCCCGTGGGCGGAGGAGCCCATGGCCCTCGGCTACGAGTACAACACGACGACCGGCCCGGTCGGCTTCGATGGCGGCCGGCGTATCGGAGGAGGTACCCGTCGATGAGCAGTGTTTGCGAAAACCTCAGGGACAGCTGCCGGGACATCTGGCACGTGCTGCACAACCATCCGTTCGTGGATGAATTGGCCGCCGGCACCCTTCCAGAACGGAAGTTCGCCTTCTACATCGGCCAGAACATCGTCTTCCTGAGGGAGTTGGCCAGGGCGATGGCCCTCGGTGTGGCGAAGGCCGATGATGAGGACACCATGCGGGACTTCGCCGCCATCGTGAGCAACATCGTCGACTTCGAGCTACCCAAGAACCGCCAGTTGCTCGACGAGGTCCGGCAGATGGTTCCTGGAGCGACCGAAGAGGTGGTGATGGCACCCGGGACGCTGGCCTACACCCGCCACCTGCTGACCGTGGCCTACGAGGGCCGAGCCGCCGACATCATGGCCTCGCTGACACCCTGCGCCTGGAGCTACGGTGAGATCGGCAAGGAACGGCTTCCCGACGCCCCCGAACACCAGGTCTACCGCACCTGGATCGAGTTCTTCGGTGGGCAGGAGTACTGGGACACGCTCGAAGAGGTCAAGGACAAGCTCGAACGACTCTGCGAGGGCATGAGCAGTTCGGACCTGGCAAGAATCGAGGACATCTTCCGCACCAGCAGCCGCCTGGAGCAGATGTTCTGGGACATGGCCTACAACGAGAGGGCCTGGCCGGTCTGAGTTCCTGCCGATGACATGGACCGTCGCCATCGACATCGGTGGCACTTTCACCGACGTGGTCGCAGACGACGGGATCGGGCAGCGGCTCACGGCCAAGGTGCCCACGGTCCCCGCCGATCCGGCTCTCGGTCTGCTCGACGGCCTCTCCGTTCTCGGCCGTCTCGGAATGGCGTTCGAGGAAGTGTCCCTGGTGTTCCACGGCACCACCATCGCCACCAACGCGGTCATCAACGACAGGCTGGCCCGGGTCGTCCTCCTCACGACCAAGGGCTTCCGCGACATACTGACCTACCGCTCGGGTTCCCGTCCCGACGCTTACGACCTGCGCCAGAGCCGCCCGAGGGAGTTCATCCCGCGCGGTGACCGGATCGAAGTGGACGAACGCATAACCGCAACCGGTACCGTTCGGACCCTGACGGCGTCGGAGACCGGCCGAGCAGTCAGCGAGGTCGAGTCACGGGATCCGGAAGCGGTCGCCATCTCACTCCTGTTCAGCTACCTGGACGACAGCCACGAGCGCGCGCTCGCCGATGCCCTCGAAGTCGCATGTCCCGGCCTGGCCGTCTCCCGATCCTCCGAGGTGGCTAACGAGTTCCGGGAGTACCCTCGGACCGTCACGACGGCTGTCAACGCCGGGCTCCGCCCGGTCGTCCGGGACTACCTGAAGAGAGCCGAGGATGGAATACGGGATCTCGGAGTACCGGGAGCCTTCCTCGTGATGCAGTCCAACGGCGGGGGCGTCCCCGCCGCCCGAGCGGAGGCCGAGGCCCACAAACTACTGGTCTCCGGACCCGCGGCCGGTGTGGCTGGGGCGGTGGCCCTGGGAGCGGCCACCGGGCGAACCCACCTCCTGTCACTCGATATCGGTGGTACGTCGGCGGATGTCTGCCTGATACGGAAGGGGCTGGCTTCGGTGTCCCCGATGCGCCACATCGAATCCCACCCGATTCTGTCGCCGTCCCTCGGCATCCATTCGGCCGGAGCCGGAGGCGGGAGCATCGTCGAGGTCGACCGGTCAGGCGCCCTCAAGGTCGGTCCGGCCAGCGCGGGAGCGGATCCCGGCCCCGCCGCGTACGGGCTCGGGGGTCGGAACGCCACCCTCACCGACGCTCACCTGGTGGCGGGCACCCTCGGTGAGCTGACAGCTCTGGGTGGCAGCCTCACCCTGGACCGGGATGCGGCCCTCGATGCGATCACCACGGTGGGCGCCGGGTTGGGGCTGAGCGCGCAGGCTACCGCCGAAGGCGTGCTGGCCATTGCCAACGCCCATCTCGAGGCGGCCATCCGGAGGGTCTCGATAGATCGCGGGCAGGATCCCAGGCGGTACACCCTGGTGGCTTTCGGCGGGGCGGGGCCGCTCCACGCCGGCCAGTTGATCAGGGATCTGTCCATGCCGGAAGCGATCATCCCACGTCACCCCGGCCTCTTCTCCGCGGCGGGCCTGCTCGCAACGGACCTCAGAATCGACGAGTCGGCCACAGTGCTGACCACCGTCGACAAGTCCTCCATCGGAGGTATCGCCCGCTGGTTCGACACGACCGCGGAGTCGCTCCGCGCCCGGCTCCGGGCGGACGGGATCGAGGACCGTCGAGTCCGTCTCGAACCTTCCATCGACTGCCGGTACCGGGGCCAGGGCTTCGAGTTGACCGTCCCGGTCAGGTCCGCCGGGCTCAGCCCCGAAGGGGTCCGTGATGAGTTCCGCAACATCCACGACTCGCTCTACGGCCATACATCGGATGATCCCGTGGTGGCCGTGACCCTGCGGATGTCCGCCTTCGGCTCGCTCCCGGTCGGCACGGCCCCACCCAACGGCGAATCCCTCCGCTCTCCGAGCCCGGTCTCCACACGCCTCATGAAGCTGCGGGAGATGCCCCGCCCCGTCAAGGCCCCCGTCTACAGGCGCGATGATCTGAGTCCCGGCGCCGTGCTGGCGGGGCCGTGCATAGTGGAGCAACCGGACGCCACCACCGTCGTTCTCGACGGGCAGTCCGCCCGCGTGGACCGGTTCCAGAACCTGATCATCCGGGAGGCGGCCGATGCGTAGCAGAGACCTCGATCCTGTCACCTACGAGTTGATCCACAGCCGCCTCCGCCACGCTGCTCGCGAGATGGCGATGATCCTCAAGCGTTCCAGCCACAGCCCCATCATCAGGGAGATGGAGGACTTCAGCTGCGCGATCTTCGCGCCCGGAGGCGAATCGGTGGCCCAGGACGAGCGGATTCCCGCCCAGTTGGGGGCGATGTCGCTGGCCGTCCAGACCTGCAGAGCTGAGTATCCGGACCCTGGTGACGTGCAGCCGGGAGACGCCTTCCTCCTCAACCATCCGTACATGGGATGCATGCATACGCCGGACCTGAACCTGGTCATGCCCGTTTTCTCCGACGGCAAGGTGGTGGGATGGACCGGGTCGACCGCCCACCATGTCGACCTGGGCGGACCCACACCCGGCACCCTGGCGCCCCACCACCGGGAGTTGTTCGCCGAGGGTCTGATCTTCCCGCCCATCAAGCTCTACCAAGGGGGCAAGGAGAACCGGGACCTGTTCCGGATGATCGCCGCCAACGTGCGGGAACCCCGGGGGCTGGTGGCCGACCTGCGGGCCCAACACGCCTCCTGTCTCACAGGGGTGAGGGCCCTGCTGCGCACTATGGCACGGTACGGATCCGACCAGGTCGGCGCTGCGTTCACCGCGATCCTCGACCGGACCGCCCGCCAGACCGCCGCCGCCCTGTCCGACCTCGAGGACGGGGAAGCCGTCCGCACCGGCCATCTCGACGACGACGGACTCGGCAGCGCCCCCGTACCGATCCGCGTCCGGCTCGCCAAGACCCGCCGGGCGCTGCATGTGGATTTCACCGGCTCGTCCCCCCAGGTGGACGGCGCGCTCAACGTGCCGTGGGCAAGCACCCGGGCATGCGTGGCCTACCTGGTCCGCACCATGGTCGGCCTCGACATTCCCTCCAACGACGGCTTGCTGGCGCCCGTCACCATCACGTGCCCGTCGGGAACCATCCTGAATCCGCGGTTCCCCGCGGCCGTCTCCGTGCGGCACAACACCTGCCAGGTGGTCGCCGACACCCTCATCCGGGCGGCCTCCGATCTGTGGCCGGCCCGGGCGGTGGCCAGCAGCAGCGTCACGTTCTTCGGCTTGCAGATCGGCAGCATTTCCCCCCAGACCGGCGAGACCGCGGTCCTCATGGAGGTGGTGGGCGGCGGGACGGGCGCGCATGACCACGGAAGGGGAATCGACGGGGTGGACACCTACATGTCCAACGTGGCGCTGCTACCGGTCGAGGTGGCCGAGACCGAGTACTCGGTCCGGATACTCAAGAGCGAACTCGTCGAGGACTCGTCCGGAGAGGGCCTGCTGTCCGGCGGCCTGGGGATCTGTCGCGAGTACCAGATCCTCGACGTCCCCCAGATCGCCACCCTCTACTGCGAGCAGGCCATCGAGGAGCACCGGCCGGAGGGGGTGGGCGGGGGCGATGACGCCCGCCCCACCAGGGTGACGATCCTCGGGCCCGATGGGCAGGTCGTATCGACAGCCTCGAAGACGTCCTCCTCTCTGGAACCCGGGTCGATCATCAGGGTGGAGACCAGCGGTGGAGGCGGCTACGGCCCGGCGTCCACCCCCGGCACGACGTCGGACATGGCCCGCTCCAGCTGAGCGATGTGGTCACCGGCGGACTCGATGCCGGGCATGTAGCTGGTGAAGAACGAGATATCCGTCGCTCCCGCGGAGATCATCCTTCGCACGTTCCCGACTATCTGTTCGGTGGTCTCCTCGGGACCTAGGCCCACGGAGACGTGGAGTCGGAGTGCGTCGGCGTCCCGACCCGCCTCGGCGGCGAGACGCCGGATCTTCTTCCAGCAGGCGCCGATCTCCTCGACCGTCTGGACAGGCCTCGACAGCCAGCCCACCCCGTGCTCCACCACCCGCCGGAACACGGGCGGGGTCGTACCGCCGAACCACAGCGGCGGGTGGGGCCGGGTCACCGGCTTCGGCTCCATTCCCATGCCGTCCACCCGGTAGAACCGCCCGTCGAAGTCGACCCGGTCCCGGGTCCAGAGCAGCTTCATCAACTCGATGCCCTCGTCCATCCGCCTGCCCCGCTCCGTGAAGGGAACCTCCAGGGCGTCGTATTCCTCCAGGTGCCATCCGATCCCGAGCCCCAACTCGAGACGCCCTCCGGAGAGGCTGTCCGCAGCGGCCGCCTGCTTGGCGACGACCGCTGGACCCCGCTGAGGCATGATCACCACTGCGGAACGCAGCGCGATCCGGGTCGTGACACCCCCTAGATACCCGAGAGCAACCAGGATGTCGTGGTAGGGGGTCCGGGCCGGGTAGTGCGCCCGAGGTGTCCCGTCCGCGGCCGAGTAGGCGAGCAGGACGTGATCGATCAGCGTAAGGAAGTCGTAGCCGAGACCTTCGGCTGCCTGGGCGACATCACGCATGGCGGCGGGATCGTCGATGAGAAGTGAGTTGACGGCGCCTATCCCGTACTTCATTCGCATGCTCCTCCAGTCCGCATCCCGTAGCCTTAAGGAGGCTACCTTCCGGTACGGATACCACTGGAGACGGAGGATCGGGAATGAGAACGAAAGCGGCGGTACTTCACGAGTTCAACACCCCGTTGGTGGTCGAGGAGGTCGAGCTGCAAGCACCCAAGGCCAACGAGGTCTCGGTGGAGATGGTGTCGAGCGGGGTATGCCACAGTGATCTGCACATCGTGCAGGGCCACATCCCGGTGAACCTGCCGATCATTTGCGGCCACGAGGGCGCCGGGATCGTGACCGCGGTCGGGCCCGGACCGTCCCCCGTACAGGTCGGAGACCGGGTGGTCCTCTCCTGGGTGTCGCCGTGCGGCAACTGCAACTATTGCGCCACAGGAAACCCGGCCCTGTGCATGACCGCCATCGGACCCTCCTACGAGGGCCAACTCCACGACGGAACGAGCCGCTTCACAGCCCCCGACGGGACAACCATCAGCCACCACCTGATGCTGTCCACCTACTCCCGGGAGGTGACCGTGCCGGCCTCGGCGGCCATCCCAGTCCCGGACGATGTTCCCCTCGAGCCCCTCGCCGTGATCGGATGCGCCGTCTCCACCGGGGTCGGAGCTGTCGTCAACACGGGCAACGTGCAACTCGGCGACAGCGTCGCCGTCATCGGCTGCGGGGGCATCGGACTCAACGCCATCCAGGGAGCGCGGCTGCGGGGCGCCGGGAAGATAATCGGAGTCGACATCGCCGAGCACAAGCTCGAAGCCGCCCGACGCTTCGGCGCCACCCACACGGTGAACGCGTCCGAGGAGGAAACCTCGGAAACGCTCATCGCCATGACCGGCGGACTCGGGGTGGACCTGGCGGTAGAGGCGATCGGCCATCCCGAAACCGTGGCCACCGCGGTCCGCTCGCTCCGCCGGGGAGGCACGGCCGTGCAGGTCGGGATAGCGCCATACGGAACCAAACTCACCGTCGACATGGGCCTGCTGCTCGACGAGCGCAAGCTCCTAGGCTGCTACTACGGCTCGCTTCGGCCAGCCTTCGACATCCCCCGCTACGTCGAGTTGTACAAGGCCGGCAAACTCCTGGTAGACGAACTGATCACCGCCGAGATCGACCAGGATGGCATCAGCGGCGCCCTCCAGCAGTTCGACCGTGGAGAAGGCATAAGAAGCCTGGTCCGCTACTAGCTGGGAGGATCAGCGGACTCAGCGGCACCGTCCGCCGGCGGTAGGCGGGGATGTCCGGGCCCGCCGATCCCCGGGACAGGATCGCCCTCGGCACAGAATGGAGCGCCCCCGGATAGGATGGCGCGGACAATGGCCGTGTCGGAGGTGCCCATGCCGCACGTGATGACGGTCCGGGGCCCTATCAGCCCGTCGGGCCTGGGCCCGACCATGACCCACGAGCACATCTTCCTCGACTCCCGCCATGCCTGGAGCCCGTCCCCGGAAATACTCGATTCCGAGGCCGGCGACCGGCCCTTCGAGGTTCGTCTGGCCGGGATCAGCCGATGGAACCAGTCGGCCTACCGGCAGAACCTCGTCCAGAGCCCCGAGGACGACTACGAACTGATCTGCGAGGAGGTCGGGGAGTACGTCCGGGCCGGCGGTGGCACGATCGTGGAGCTGACGACCATCGGCCTCAACCCGGCGCCCGAGGCCCTGGCCCGGTTGTCCGCCGACCTCGATCTCCACATCGTGGCCGGCACGGGCTTCTATGTCCAAGCACTGCATCCCCCCTGGGTGGAGGGTATGAGCGCGTCCGACCTCACCGAGTTCCTCCGGCGCGAGGTCACAGAGGGCATGGGGGGTACAACGATCCGTCCGGGGATCATCGGAGAGATAGGCACCTCGGAGACGCTCTTCGACGTGGAGGAGCGGGTCCTGCGGGCTTCCGCCCGCGTCGCGGTCGAGACAGACACGGCGATCAACGTCCACTGCCACCCTCCTGCTCTCGAGGTGGTGCTACGCATCCTCGACATACTCGAGGAGGAGGGTCAACCCCTCGACCGGACCTCTCTCTCCCATCTCGACGAGATCACCGATCTCGGCTACCACCGGGCTGTCTTGGAGCGGGGACCGCTGGTGGGGTTCGACAGTTTCGGCCAGGACGGTTACTTCGAGCCGACCTGGAAGTCCAAGAGCGACCAGGCCAAGCTGGAGACCATGCTCGCTCTGGCGGAGGAAGGCTTCGAGGACCAGTTGATCATGGCCCAGGACATGCACAAGAAGCACTACCTGCTCCGCTACGGCGGCTTCGGCTACAACCACGTCCTCACCCGGGTGGTGCCGAGAATGAGGCTGACCTACGGGGTCGGCGACGGGCTGATCGACAAGCTGCTGGTCACCAACCCGGCTCGGCTCCTGACCAGAAAACACGACGCCGCGTAGAAATACCGGGCCGTTCTGGACGGGTCCGCCGGTGGGATGTCCGCCATAATGAGAGGGACCCGGAGCCCGCTCACGCGGGAAGCGCGGAGGTAGATGGTGCTGGTCGGATACGTGAGCGACGAGTTCTACGTCGCCATCCCGGACGTCGACATGGAGTTCACCAGGGGGAAGACGTCGGTCAGGGCCCGCTCCCGTGCTTCCGGATCGGTTCATGCGAGCGTGCAACCGGGCTCCTACCGCGTCTACCTGACCCGCCCGGGCTTCACGCCCAAATGGGTGGACATGGAGGTCGTGGAAGGCCGGGTCCACCACTTCCGTCTGCTGTCGGACAACCTCAGCGGCTACGTGTGGCCCAAGTGGACGAGATCCGGCGAGGTCGGACAGGTCCGCCTCCACTCGCCGTACAACGCGGTGGTGAGCCTCTGGCGGTACGGGTGGGAGCGTGAGTTCATCTCGAAGCTGGGTCACTTCGATGACGAGCCCCGCGGTGCCTACGCCCAGATACTCCCGGACGGCGACGTAACGCAGTCCGGCGTGAAGTGGAGCGACCATGGTTACTCGTTCCCCGAGGTCGACCCCAGGGTGTACGTGGAGGCACCGGAGCGGTCAGGTCTCTACTACTTCCACGCCAAGGACGCGACCGGCGCCTTCTTCTCCTTCCCGTGGATCGTCGCCCCCCGCGAGCCGCGCCACCGGCTCGCCGTCCTGGCGTCCAATATCAATTGGAACTGCTACAACCACTACGGGGGTCGCAGCAACTACGTGTCCGCTATCAGGCTCTCCCCCCGGCCCCACTTCAACTTCCGGCAGGAAGAGGTCTACTACACGGATCCGGCCCTCCAGCCCTGGATAGCGGACGAGTACGACCCGCTGTCGTTCGACCGCCCCGAGCCGCTCAACATGACACCCGAGCACGGTTCCATCACCGACCCTATGGAGCGCCGCGGCGAGGAACACGTCGCGCCTGCCGAATGGCGGCTGCTCGGATGGCTCGAGCGGGAAGGCTTCGGTTACGACTACTACGCCGAGACCCAGCTGCATTTCGACGAGATGCCACTTGACGACTACGAGGTGCTGATCGTCAGCACCCATCCCGAGTACTGGTCGGCCAAGATGTACTACCAGGTGAAGTCGTGGGTGTTCGACGGGGGCGGGAGGTTGATGGTGCTGGGGGGTAACAGCCTCAATTGCGAGGTGAAGTTCCTGGACCGGACGACGATCACCGTACGTAACAACGACCACCGCAAGCGCCCGCCCGGCTACGAGAGCCGGTTCGGGACCCGGCACGAGTCTGAAGCCCACCTGACCGGAGTGGTGACCACCCACACCGGCTACGAGACGGGCGCTCCCTACCAGGTGATCGATCCGTCGCACTGGGCCCTGGCAGGTACCGGCCTGGCCGAGGGTGACCTCTTCGGCACGGAGTCGCTCGACCGGCGGGCGCCCGGAGGCGCGTCCGGGCACGAGACCGACAAGCTGACTCCCTCGTCCCCGCCGGGTATCAGTCTGATCGCAAAGGGAACCAATCCCGACGAAGGCGGAGCGGAGATGGTCCATCATCGGACCACGAGTGGTGGCGAGGTCTTCTCGGTCGGCTCCATCTCCTACACCTGCTCGATCGCGGTCGACGACCAGATCTCGAAGGTGACCCGGAACGTCCTCGAACGGTTCTTGGGCTCGTGACCCCCCTCAACCGCACCCGCCGGACCGGCCCATGACCCGGGTTCTGCTGTTCGGGATCGACCAGATGATCCTGCCCCTCACCGAGCATCTGATGAAGCAGCGAAGCTACCCGAACCTGGAACGGGTACTCCACGGGGAAGGTGCGGTGTCCGAGGCCATTCCGTGCTGGCCCGCCTGGACGCCCACCAACTGGGCGACCATCGCTACCGGGGCGGATCCCGGCGCGCACGGAGTGATCAGCTGGGAGGTCTCCCTGCCCGATGGCCGGTGGCTGACCAGCTTCCACTCCTCGGCGCTGAAGAGCGAGACCCTGTGGGAGGCCGCCGATAGGGCCGGGTTGAAGGTCGGGCTGGTGCACTACCCGGCATCATGGCCGTCCCGCCTGGAGAACGGCTTCGTGATCGACGGCTGCGCCCTACCCGACTACGGCCAGACCCCCTTCGAGCTGGTGTCGGGTCAGGGATACTGCACCGACACGGACCTTCCCATCTCCCACCGCGTCGGCTTCGAGTCCGAGTCCGGATGGGCCAATCTCGGCGGCGCTTTGAAGCCCCGCACCGGCACACTGGAGATAGTGGCGAAGGTGGGCGGCTCCGTGACCGAGGTGCCGTTCGCCGTCACCGGCGACGAGCGGTACGAGCGCATCGTCCTCAGCCTCTCCCGTGACGGGAACGACCTGCTGGCCGCCGGGTCCGTCGGGGAATGGAGCGACTGGTTCGTGGTCCCGGTCGGCGCGATCGACGGACGGACGCGCATACGCCTGATCCGCTGCGACCCGCGCAGCGGCGACTTCCACCTGTGGCGCAGCCAGATACTTCCGGTCGACGGGCCTTCCGAACCCGGGTGGATCCTCGATGCCCTCACCCGGCAGCTCGGGCCCTACCAGGAGCACGTAAGCGAGATCGCCGCGCTCGGCGGCGCCGCCGACTACGAGACCATGGCCGACGAAGCCCGCTACCAGATTCGCTGGCTCGCCCGCGCCATGCTTGAACTGCTGGACCGCCACGGATGCTCGCTGGTCGGATTCCACTGGCATTGGCTGGACTGGGTCAACCACCTGCACCTCGGGCATGTGGATCCCGCCTGGCCCCATTACCGGGCAGACCGAGCAGAAGAACACCTGGAAGTGATCCACGACGCCCTGGACATGATCGACGAGGCGCTCGGCATCGCCCTCGAAGGCCTCCGGGACGACGACCTTCTCATCCTGGTTGCCGACCACGGCAACCTGCCCGTGGACCGTATGATCAACTTCCGCCGCTACTTCGTGGAGACCGGACGGACGGTGCTCCTGGACCCGGACGGTTCCATCGACGAGGCCAACACGGACTGGAACCGGACCCAGGTCTACGTTCCCGACCGCCTCAACGCACCGGAGATACGCCTCAACCCGGCTCTCGACCCCGACCAGGCCGAGACGGTGATGGCAGAGGCGATCCGGGACCTTCGTACCCTGGTCGATCCCGGAACCGGCAAGACACCGATCGCGTTGGCCCTGCCCAAGCGGGAGGCCGCGGTGCTCGGGTGGTTCGGTCCCGACGCGGGTGACATCCTGGTCATCCTGGAATCCGGCTACGTGTGGGACACCGAAGCACACATCGACTCCGAGATCATCGACGCGGCAATAGAGAGCGACGTGGCGCCCCACTGGCACGGCGGCGCGCCATCGCCGGTGTTCTCGGATCATCCCCCACCGGAGACCGCCGCCCACGGTCACGTCCTCCCCACCGCCGCCACTTCTCTCTCGTCGAACATGGCGATCCTGGCGATGGTGGGAGGTCCCGCCGGCCGCGGGTACCGGAGGGATCCGGACCTGTTGGGTCCCGCCTGGCTCAAAGACATAGCGCCGACCATCGCGCACGTGCTCGGCATCCCCCCGCCCCGCCACAACTCGGGCGGCGTCCTGCACGACTTCCTGGGCCGGGATCCCGGAACCATGGAGCGGGACCGGAACCCGCCCTCGCACTACCAGATACCGAGGGACCTCAAGGATGCCCAGGTCGGCATGTACGACTTCTCGATCCTCGATACCCCGCCGGCAGAGGGTTGAGTCCGACCTCCTCGCGGGTTACTCCCACTCCGGGAAGGGCCGTCGCCAGTTCTCGTAGATGATCGCGTCCTGTATCTCCTCGGGAATGGTCGGGAGCCGAGTGCCCTCGACGATGTCGTTGATCCGTCTGAGGCCGTTGATCACGTTGGTGATGGTGCCCGAGGGGTAGTCGGAGGCCAGTAACAGCTTGTGGTCTACTCCGTACTCCATGGCGGTGACCATCGCCTGCCAGTAGCGCCACGGCCGGTAGTGGACAGCCGAGATGTCCGCGTACATGTTGGGCGACTTGCGTATCAGGGCGACCACATCCTCCTCCCAGGGGTGGCCGAGATGGGCGATGATCATCCTGAGCTCCGGAAACTCCATGGCCACGTCCTCGAGCTGTAGAGGCAAGGCCCAGCGGAGCCGGGCGCGGCTGGGGAAAGTCGTGCCCTGGTGCCAGATGGTCGGGATGCCGTATCCCGCGCACTTGCGGAAGAACTCCCAGTAGGTCCGATCGGTCGGATCGAAGTGCTGGTAGGTGGGACCGAGCTTCAGGCCCTCCAGACCGAGGTCCTCCACGCAGTGGGTCAACTGGTCGATGGCGTCCGGCGCCGTAGGGTTCACGGACGCCCAGCCGATCAGCTTCTCCGGATGGGTCGCGACGTATTCGGCCACCAACCGGTTGGGAACGACGATGCCCGTGGGCTCCGCCTGTATCCCGAAAACCACCACCTTGTCGGCCGGCTCCGCAGCCTCCCAGTGATCCTCCGGCCGCGAGTCGTAGGAGTGCAGGTCGAGGTGGGCACTGTGGACCTCGCCCCCGGACTGCTTCATCTTGACCAGCTTGGATGCCAGGGCCTCCTGGGCCGCCTCCTCCGACCAGTGATCCGGGTACCAGCCGATGTGGGTGTGCACGTCGACTATCACGGATTCACCTCCACTCCCGGCCGGCGACGGTCCATGCCATGTACGGCCGGGACGCCGGAGGGATCATGGCGCGATCACCCCGCCCGGATAGCGGTCGAAGACCTTGACATCGTGGATCGGGACGATGTGACGAGCCGTCGCCCGCACCCTCGCGTAGCAGTCGAGCGCCTCGTACATGTTCTCGCTCAACCCCAGCATCTCGCCATCCTCCACGTTCTCGTAGAAGAAGTACGAGTCTGAGACGGCGACCGTCCCAACCGCCGTGTCCACCTCCACCACGATCGACTCCCGGTGATGGGCGCCCGACCACCAGGTACGCAGGCCGGGCGCGATCTCGTCCTCGTCCTCCAGCAGATGCACCCGATCCCAGCTGTCGGTCACGAGATCCACCAGGGTGTCTCTGGGAATCGACCGCCAGCGGTCGTCGTGGGGGTGGTCATGGGTGGTATGGAAGTGGATCCAGCCACGCTTGGCAATGCAGATCCGGGCCGATCTGAACTTGTGCAGGGTCCCGGTGGTATAGAGCTCCAGCGGGGTCAGCAGGACATGGGTGATGTCATCAGGCGTCAGGCCGACCGTCTCGAGAGCACCGATCATGTAGTGCTCCGGCTGCCTCTCCAGGTCCCCCTTGGGAGCGTCGTGAAGGTACCGCATCTTCGGCCAACCCTCCTCGACCATCGTGGTGTCGTCCGGAGGCGATGTGTTGACGAGAGCCGTTATACCTCCCCCCTGTATCAAGGTCACGTTGAACCCGAGCGGGTACACCTTGTCCCAATGGCTCATCCAGAAGACCTCGGGTCCCGCGATCAGCGACTCGCCTACGCTCAGGACCCTCACCGAGTAATTCATAGCTCTTCTCCTTTCATCGGCGACCTTGGGAAACACTCACCGGCGCGCCGCTGCGTGAAGACTCGTCCAGCGCCAGCGCCACCTCCAGCGCCGCCCGGGCATCCTCCAAGGACACCGGCCAGTCCCGGATGCCCCGGGCCCAGCCCAGGAAATGGCGGTCCTCGACAGCGACCGAGCCCGCCACGGTACCTCCCACGTCGAACACACCGTGTGTCCTGAGCCACCTGTTCTCGTCAAGCGAATAGACCCTGGTCACCGGATCGCGCATCTCGACATATCCGGCGCCTCGTGTGCCGAAGACGGCCAGCCGGTAGTCCGCCGCCAGCCCGGACCGGTGGTTCATGACCCAGTTGAACTCAACCGATCCGACCGCTCCGCCCGCGAAACGCAGGGTTGCCACGACCGCATCCACCGCGCCCTCCCCCAGCGAGGCGGTGGATGCCGGCATGGCCTGGACCCGCACGATGTCCCCCGCCAGCCAGCGGAGCAGGTCGAGGTCATGAACGCCCACCTCGACGGGCAGGGTCGTCCGGTGTGCCAGGAGACGCCCCTCGAATGCCGGGACGTTGCGGCGGGCGCTCAGGCTCACCGGATCCCCGATGTCCCCCCTGTGCACGCTCCTGGCCAGAGCGAGGTAGTCGGGCTCGAAACGCATCGTATGTCCCACCGCCAGCCGACCGCCGACCTGCCGGGCGATCCCGATGATGGCATCGGCGGCGTCCAGGTCGTGAGCGATCGGCTTCTCGCAGAACACCGGAAGTCCGGCCTCCAGGCAGCGGGCCACTACCTCAAGATGATGCTCCTGGGGGGTACAGACGAAGACCGCTTCAAGCGTCTCGCTTCCCAGCAACCGGTCCAGCTCGGAGTAGAGGCGCACCCCGGACGGCAATCTGTCGGCAACGCCCGGATCCAGGTCGCAACAGGCGACCAGTTCTGCTTGGGGAAGCGCGTCGAGGACCTGGACATGAACCGAGCCCATCATCCCGACACCCACCACGCCACAGCGGACGGGCTCCACGTGTACCTCCTTCCGGCGTTCCCGCGCACGCGAGACGCCTCGGGCGGGATCGCGCCGAGACACACCTCGCACGCGCCTGGTTGACGCCACCAGGCAATTCTCCAATAATCATGCCACGCAACGCCGTTGCGACGCGCGCAACACCCGGGGAGGGTCGCATGAAGATACAAGAAGCGCTCCGCGGGCAGGGACTGGTCTCCGCACCGAAGCCGGCTGACAGTGACCGCCGGTTCCCCGACGGCGCCGAGTTCCGGATCGAGATCCCGAGCGTGGAGGGCCCTGGAGTGCTGGCGGCGGTCGTGGAGCAGGCCGGTCGTTACGACCTCACCGTCAACCGCGTCTCGCAGGGCAGCGGTGGCATGCTGCTGGAGGAGGGCGAACTCCGCGAAATGGCCGCCATCGGCGCCGAGGCGGGCCTCGAGGTGTGCCTGTTCACAGGGCCCAAGGCCGGTTATGACGTGGGCGCCTTCAGCCGGTCGGAGGACGGGCGTAGCCAGTTCGCCCAGATCCGGGGCATGCGCCAGCTTCGGTACGCGGCGGCGGACATCATCAGGGCTACGGAAGCCGGGATCCGCAGCTTTCTCGTGGGTGACCTGGGCCTGCTGGCGGTCCTCACCCGGATGCAGCGTGACGGAGACCTCCCGAGCGAGACGATTTGGAAGATCTCGGCCTACATGGGGGTTTCGAACCCGGCATCCATATGCCTGCTCGAGGATATCGGAGCCGGGTCGGTCAACATCCCTGCAGACGTGACACTGGAGCAACTCTGGGAGATCAGGTCGGCTGCATCCATTCCGATCGACCTCTACCTGGAGACCCCGGACAGCATGGGACCTGTCGTCCGCGGGCACGAGATCGCCGACTTCGTGGCGGTGGGGGCCCCGCTGCACGCCAAAATGGGCCTGGCCAACGCCGGAGGCGTCTACCCATCCGGAGGTCATACCGTGGATACCGCCATCGCCAACGCTCGTGAGAAGGTACGCCGGGCTGCCATCGCCCTGGAGTGGCTACAGCGGGAGAGACCGGCCTCGGTCCAGTCGAAGCCTCATGCGGCCGGGCTCGGTATCCCGGTCGTGTCCTGAGCGGGCGCTCCGGGTCGATGGGCATGCATCCGTTCCGAGTCTCCCGGATAGCAGCGCGGCCATCGTTGCCCCTCCAAGCTGAGTGTTCCCGGTGAGACTGCTCTTCGCCGAGTTGACTCGGGTCGAGTCCCGCACGATTGCCCGGGACGGTCTGCTGGTCCTGCCGGTGGGCGCCACCGAGCAGCACGGACCCCACCTGCCGGTCGGCACGGACTCGATGGGCGCCGAATACGTGGCCCGCTCGGCGGCGGCGATGGTGGCGGACCGGTTCCCCGTGGCGGTGGCCCCGACCCTCTGGTACGGATCCTCTCCCCACCACATACCGTTCGGCGGCACCCTGTCGCTCACGGCGTCCACGTTCCTGTCCGTCCTGATGGACATCGGGCGGTCCATCGCCCACGCATCCTTCCGCCGCCTCTTCATAGTCAACGGCCACGGCGGGAACCACGAGTTGATCGGCCTGGCCGCCCGGGATCTGGCGCTGGAGGAAGGCATGGAAGTGGCGGCCTGCTCGTGGTGGCATCTGGCGGCTGAAGGGCTCGCGGCCGCGGGCGCCCGCGATATCGGACGCCTGCCGGGCCATGCCGGCGCCTTCGAGACGTCGGTGATGCTGGCATTGGATCCTTCCCTGGTCCGGGACCCCCGACCCCATCGGCCCGGCTGGACTTCCTCGATCGGCTCCATCGACGTGCCGGTGAGGGTCGAACGTCCGGGAAGCTGGCAGGAGACCGAGGGATTCACCGACAGCCCGGCCGCCGCATCGGAGGAGTTGGGCCACACCTTCCTGAAGATCGGAAGCGACGCGGTGGCCGATGCCATGATCGACTTCTATGCAGGCTCACCGAGCCTGCCAGACGCTCCGGAGGAAAGGGAGGGAACATGAGCCAACGGTTCGAACAGGCCGGCGCCGCCATCGAGACACGGCGGGTGGTCGAGATCGCTCGAGCGTTATGCAGCGTCCCGTCGGATGATCCCCAGGCCGAGGGCCCGCGCGCCGAGATCATCGCGGAGGCCCTCGAGCGCGCCGGGGCGGACGTTCACGTGGCGGATGTGGTAGCAGGTCGTCCCAACGTGATAGCGCGGGTGAGGGGCGAGGGGAAGAGGCCACCTCTCGTCCTGCAGGGTCACATCGATGCCGGGGTATACCCCTCCGGATGGACCCACAGCGCCCACAGCCCATGGGAGTCCGGCGGGCGGCTGTACGGCGGAGGCATCACGGACATGCTCGGAGGGGTAGCGGCGATGGTGGCCGCCGTGGAGGCCGCTGCCGGATTCGGACCTCTTCCCGGCGACCTGATCCTGCACGCGACGATGTACCACGACGGCATCGGGCTCGGGGCGAAGTATGCGCTGGCCACCGAAGGACCTAGCGAGGGTTACGGCATCTGCGGAGAGCCCTCAGATCTGAACATCCACACCGGCAACGGGGGGGCATTCAAGTTCGAGATCACCCTGACGGGGTCTCCGGCGCACGTGTCCCGGATGGAGTCTGCCGTGGATACCCTCCGCCCGGCAGCGGCGATATACGACAAGCTCGTCGACCACGAGTTCGCGCACCAACCTGAGCCCCGGTTACCTGACCTGCCCCGGCTGCTGATCGGGGAGCTCAAAGCGGGCAGTTCACCCACGGCTGTGGCAGAGTCGGCAACCATCACCGGCGATCTCCGGTGTGTGCCGGGGATGGACAGGATCACGGTCAGGCAGGAGATCCTGGACATCGTCCAGAGCGTGGTGCCGGACGACGTCGGCCACCGGGTGCGCATCATCGGTGTGCACCAGCCTTTCCTGGGCGCCACGTCGGGTCCGCTGGTCGATGCCATAACGGCCGCGCAGACCGCCATCGTCGGCATTGCCCCGCGCGTGACCAACGAACTGCCCGGCCAAGCCTTCGTCACCGACGCCGCGGACCTCGCGGCGGCCGGACTGGAGACGGTCGTCTACGGCGTGGGTGCCTGGCATTACGCTCCGGACGAGTGGGTCTGGATCGAACATCTGGCCGGATCTGCGAGGGTGTACCTGGCGGTGGCCGCCATGCTGGGCGCTGATACGTGACAGCAAGGAGCGGCACGCTTGCCTGAGGTCCGGCCACCATGATCGTCGACGCCCATACCCACGTCGGTGCCCGGGAGCACTTCAGCCCCGGATTCGTGGCTGAGATGGTCCGGGCCTGGGGCGAGATGAATTGGCCGCAGGACGACCTGGAGGCGCACCGGGAGGCCATGGAAGATGTCGACCGCGTGATAGTGGTGGCGATGGATGCCCCGGCGGTGGGGATGGTGGTGCCTGACCGGTACGTCAGCGAGTACGTGGCTTCCCGACCGGACAAGCTGATCGGTTTCGCAAGCGTCGACCCCAAACGGCCCGACGCCTTGGAGCGGCTCACCTTCGCCGTCTCGGAACTGGGCCTCAGGGGCCTCAAGGTGGGGCCCATCTACCAGCACTTCGATCCGACCTCCCCTCGGGCCATAGCCCTGTTCCGCCACGCTGAGAAGCTCGGTCTGCCGGTGCTCTGCCACCAGGGCACCACGTTCGTCTCGGATGCGCCGCTGCGCTGGGCCAGGCCCTTCCTGATCGACGATGTCGCCCGCGCGTGCCCGGAACTGCGGCTGTTCATCGCCCATCTCGGCCACCCGTGGTGCGAGGAGACGATGGCGGTGATACGCAAGCACCCCAACCTGTACGCTGATGTCTCCGCACTCCATACCAGGCCGGTCCAGTTGTACATGGCGTTGCGGTCCGCGATGGAGTACCGGGTCACCGACAAGCTCCTGTTCGGAAGCGACTTCCCGTTCGCCACGCCGTCCGGCACCGCCGACGCGTTGCGCGCGGTCAACGAGTCAGTGGGAACGGGCTGGCCACCGATCCCCCACGAAGTCATCGAAGGGATCATCCGGCGCCCGGCGCTGCAACTGCTGGGGCTCGAGGACTAGTGGTCTGTCTGCGAAACAACCGGGTGCTCTGGCGGTCATCGGCGCCCCGTCGCTGCGTTCCGCTTCCTCAACGTACCGCTGCGGGTACGCCTTCGTCAGCGGGCCTTGCGAGGAACACCGCTGCCTCGCCATACCACACCGCCATTACACAGACAGACCACTAGTTGAGTCAGGAGGCCGTCGTATGAGAATCGAGCGGATACGCACCACGGCGGTGGCCGTGTCCATGGTCGAGGAACGGATAATCGCCGGCGCCGGCGGGATTCACCAGCGTTCGCCTTTCCTGATCCTCGAGGTGGAGACCGACGAGGGCCTGGTGGGGCTCGGAGAAGTGTCCTGCACCCCGGTCTGGAGCGGCGAGGACTCGTCAACCGCCCGGCATGTGATCGACACGTATATAGGACCGGCGGTCACCGGCCTCGATCCCCGGTCGCCCGAAGCGCTCCACCCGGTGATCGACGGCGCCATAGCGGGCCATCACTTCACCAAGGCCGGGGTGGAGATGGCGCTGTGGGACATTGCGGGCAAGGCGGCGGGGCTACCCGTCCATCGGCTCCTGGGCGGGCCGGTGATGCCGAGGATTCCGACCAAGTTCTCGGTGACCGGTCGAGAGCCGGACCATGCCGCCGAGGTCGCGTCCTGGGCGGTGGAGCAGGGTTTCAGGGCCATGAAGGTCAAGGTCGGGCGGGGCGGTGTCGGGGATGACGTGGCCCGGGTGGCGGCGGTACGGGCGGCGATCGGCGACGATGTGGTACTGGGTGTGGACGCGAACGGGGGATGGAACCGGGGTGAGGCCATCCAGGCCGGCGGGCAGATCGCCCCGCTGGGAGTCTCGTTCATGGAACAGCCGGTACCCGCCCGCGACCTGGCAGGCATGGCCGAGGTAAGGCGGCAGGTCAGGATGCCCGTGGTCGCCGACGAGTCCGCCGGCACACCGGAGGACGCGGCGCTGCTCGCGCTGAACGAGTCATGTGACATCCTGTCCGTCTACGTCGGTATGGCCGGTGGGATAGCCGCCGCCCGGCGGGTGGCGGCCGTGGCCACATCCTTCGGTCTCGGGTGGACCATCGGATCCAACCTGGAACTCGGTATCGCGCTGGCGGCGCACATCCACATCGCAGCCTCGACCCCAGGATTCGACCGGCGGGTACCGGCCGACATCCTCAGCCCCTTCTATTACGAGGGTGACGTGATAGCCGAACCTCTCGACGTGAGAGCGGGTGTGGCTGTGGCACCCGAAGGCCCCGGACTTGGCGTGCGCCTAGACCGGGACGCTCTGGAGCGTTACCGGGACACCGGTTGAACCGGCCGGCACAGGTCGGACGGACGGTGTCGTGCAAATAACCGGGATTACCGCCACCCCGGTCGAGGTTCCCCGGCTGGCCCGCTTCCTGCCCAAGACCGCGCACGGGTCGGTCGCGGCTAGCCGCTACGTCGTTCTGGAGGTCGAGTGCGGCCCGGGAAGGGTGGGACTCGGCGAGATCACCTGTGACCCGCTATGGAACGGGGAGGAGGCGTTGGAGACGTCCAGGTTGCTGAGAGGTCCTCTGGGAGACGCCCTCATAGGTGCCGATCCACTCCAGTGGGCCGACGTATCCGCCCGGATCGACCGGGTGGTCAGCAACCGGCCGTTCCTCCGGGCGGCTGTCGAGATGGCCTGCCTGGACGTGGCCGGACGGCAGTTCGGAGTAGCGGCCCATGCCTTCCTGGGGGGCACCTACCGCACACGAGTCACTACCAAGCTGGTGCTCCCGGCGCGGGACGTGGAGACCGTGCGGGCGATGGCCGCCGACGCCGCAGGCCTGGGAGCCACCACCCTGAAAGTCAAGGTAGGGCTGGGGCTGGAGGAGGACCTCGCCCGGGTGGCGGCGGTCCGGAGCGTTGCCGGACCGGACATCCGGATCACCGTGGACGCCAACGAGGGATGGACGTCGGAGGAGGCGGCAACCGCGTTCGAGCGGCTGGCCGCGCTCGGCGTAGTCGCGGTCGAGCAGCCGCTACCGAGGAAGTCCGCCGCATCGTCCGCTGCGCTCCTCCGGTCAACACCGATGGCGGTGATCGGCGACGAGTCGATCTGGACCGCCACCGATGTGGTCGAGGCGGCCCGGCACCGCTCCTTCGATACCGTCAACCTGTATCCGGGCAAGTGCGGAGGACTGAGGCGGACGATCCGGATGGCTCATCTGGCCCGTACCCTCGGGCTGTCCGTGTCCTTTGGATCCAACCTCGAACTCGGAATAGGCGCGGCGGCGATGGCGCACACGGCGGCGGCCACGAAGGACCTGAGCCGGAGGGTACCGAGCGACCTGATCGGACCGCTCTACTTCGAGGCGACGATGGTCGAGAACGCCCGCTTCGTGGGGTGGCGATCAGCCACGGTCCCTACAGGCGCCGGCCTCGGGGTACGGCTCGACCGTGGGTCTCTGGACGCTTACCGGATCGTGGAAGGCGCGGTTTGACCCGTGGCGCTCCCGGCGAGAGACACGGCTTTGAACGCCCGAACATGCTCTACCAGTCGTGGCGCCAATTCTCTCATCCTGTCCTTGTTCCAGCGATCGGACGGCCCGGTGATGGAGATGGCTACCGGGTCCAGGTTGCTCCCGAGGCGGAGGGCGAAACCCATGCAGCAGACACCCAGGCGGCCTTCCTCGAAGTCAAGGCTGTAACCGCGGTCACGGGTACGGAGCACCTCGGCCTTGAGAGTGTTGCGGGACGTGATGGAGAACGGCGTCAGTCCCGCCAGATCGAGGTCGGCGATCAGGGATACTGCCTCCGGTTCCGTGAGGACCGCCAGGTAGGCCTTACCGAGCGCCGAGGTATGCATCGCATCCCGGCTCCCCAGTTGGCAGGAGACGCGCAGCGGATCGCGGCTGTCCACCCGTCCGACGATGAGCATTCGCCGGCGATGTGGTACTGCGACATGCACCGTCTCCCCCGACACGTCACGGAGGGTCTCGGCGAGCTGGAGGGCCTGCCGGAACGACGTGCCTGAGGCAGCCGCCTGCCCGAGGGCGACGAGATGGGGGCTGACCGCGTAAGACCGCCGATCGTCGAGCACGATCCAGTCAAGCTCGCACAGGGTGTTCAGCAGGCGCAGGGCGTTGGACTTGTGGACCCCGATCTCCGATGCCACGTCGTCGAGCCTCACCGTGCCCTCCCGGGCCACGAACTCGACCGTGCGGACAGCACGGGCCACCGTCTCCATCAGTGCCACTGTTCCTCCCCGGCGAAGAGTCAAGAACAGTAACCGATGGAATCGCCTAGGAAAACCTCGCCGCGGCAGCCTCGCATAACCACTTGACACCTTCGAGAGGGGGGCACCAGAATCATCAGCGCAAGACCGTTGCGTAGAACGCAACGAAATTGACCATGTGGAGGCGAAGACCTTCACGGAGGAGGACTCGATGAGTATTCGAGGACGCGTTTTGGTCACGCTCGCAGCGCTCGCTCTCGTGGTAGCGGCCTGCGGCGAGGACGAGCCTGCAGCGACGACCGCGGCTGCCACTACGGCCGCGCCCACGACAGCGGCACCCACGACCACGGAAGCAATGGCCGAGGCCATGAGTGCTTGTGAGGGTGCAACCCTTAGCTTCATCGGTCTCGACGGAGAAGCCGGAGAAACCGAACTGCAGGCCTGGCGCGACGAGAACGGCGTCGCTCTGGAAACCAACTGGCCTGGTAGCTGGCCCCAGTTCGTCGCGGCCATCAAGGTCGGTGACGTCTACGACCTGGCCACGATCGCCTACCACGTCGGTCCCCGGCACATCGAGGCAGGCCTCTTCCAGCCGCTCGACACGTCCAGGCTGGAGAACTGGGACAAGATGTTCCCGGGGCTCAGGGAGAACTCCTCGCTGCGGGGCGCCGACGGGCAGGTCTATGGCGTGCCGATCGCCTGGGGTGACGGGCCCTACATTTACCATCCCGGACGGGTAGCCAACCCCCCGCAGTCGATTACCGAGCTCATGGAGCCGGAGTGGGAGGGCCGTTTCACGATCTTCGACTCGCCGACGCTCGTCTTCTCGATGCTGGCGGTAGCGAACGGGTTCGATGACGGTGTGGGTGACCGCACCAACATAGACGCCGATCAACTCGAGGTGGTGAAGGAACAGGCACTGCAGATCCTCCGCAACGCATCGGCTTTCGCAAACGGCTACCGGGACGCGACCGACATCATGGTGGCGGGTGACTCGGACCTGAACGTCAACGGCTGGGAGGCCATGCTCACCTGGGCAGAGGAGCAGGGCGAGACCCTGGACTTCGCCTTCTTCGAGGAGTCGGGCGGCGGCGGCTGGTGGGACGGACTCGCCATCCCGGTCACGGCCGACGACGTGGACTGCGCCTACGAGTACATCGACCTGATGATCTCGGACGACATCAACGCCCAAGTGGGCGAGAACCTGGTGTCCGGCGTGGTCAACTCCAACTCGGCGGAGATCGCCGGACCGGGCGCTCAGATCTATGACTACGACCTGGTCCGTACCGACACTTCGGCCGTCTCCTTCCGCAATGCCCAGCCACCGGAGGATGACGAGGCGCCCGAGGGAATCACCACAATCTCCGACTGGCTTGACGCCTGGGAGGAGATCAAGGCCGAGGCATAGGGTCGGCGCCTGACGGCATCACCCAGCGGCAAAGGATGACGGAGAGCCTCTCGAGGCGAGGACCTCGCAGGAAGCGTTCCCGACGGGGAACATCCGGCGAGGTCCTCGTCGCGATCGATCGCCGCCGGAAGGTAGCCGCCTGGTTGCAGCTGTTGCCGGGGTCGGCGTACTTCACGCTGCTGTTCCTCGTCCCCCTGGCCGGCCTGGCGGCCATGAGCTTCTTCCGGCTGGTCGACTTCGATCCCGTGCCGGCGTTCGTGCTGTCGAACTACGCGGAGGTCCTGACAACCTCCATCCACGCCCGGCTCGGACTGCGGACGATCCAGGTGGCGGGCATCCTGACGGTCATCGTCCTCCTCGTCAGCTTCCCGTGTGCCTACGTCCTCAACTTCGTCTTCCGGGCGAAGCGACAGCTTCTCTACTTCCTGATCCTGGTCAGCCTCTTCGGGGGCTACATCGTCCGCATCTACGCATGGCGGAGCATCCTGGGCCGCCAGGGGGTCATCAACCAGACCCTCATGGGGATGGGCATCATCGAAGAGCCCATCCGCTACCTGCTGAACAGCATGTTCGCGGTGGGTGCCTCGCTCGTGAACTTCCTGATTCCGCTGGGTGTGCTCCCGATCTATGCGGCGATGCAGAACGTCTCCCCTCACGTGATCGAGGCGGCTCGGGACCTGGGAGCCTCGAGAATCCGGGCCGCTCGCCAGATCGTCCTGCCGCTGTCGATGCGGGGCGTGCGGGCGGCCACGGCGTTCGTGTTCATAGCAACGCTGGGTGAATGGGTGACCCCGCGGCTTCTCGGCGGAACCAAGGACCTGCTGATAGGCAACCGGATCGAGTTCTACTTCGGCCAGAGCCTCGAATGGCCGCAGGGGGCGGCCCTGGCCATGACCTTGATGGTGGCGATGGGCGTGTTCGCCTACATCATCATCTCGCTGATGAAGCGGCTCACGCGATGACCGGGCCGGATTGGCGCCGGACGCTGGTGCGCCTGCGGCGGCGCCCTCTGGGATCGGCCGTCTTCATGGTGCTGGTGTTCGTCTTCCTGTTCGCTCCGCTGGTGGTGATGGTGGCGTTCTCCTTCAACTCCTCTCCCCGCCTCAGCTTCCCGTTCGCGGGGGTCTCGATCCGCTGGTACCAGGAGATATTCACCGACACGCTGGTACTCAGGGCTTTCCGGCGCAGCATCCAGGCGGCGGTGGTGACCGCCGGCATCACGGGAGTCCTCGGCCTGCTCGCCGCCCTGGGGATACTGAAGGTGGCGGCCCGCTGGAGGACGGTGTTCCTGACCACGGCCCTGGGCCCGCTCGCCATCCCGGGACTGCTCTACGCCATCGGCCTGGCGGTCTTCTACCGGCAGATCGGCGTGGGACGTTCGATCTGGAGCGCCAACCTCGGCCACGCTCTCATCGCGCTGCCGTTCGTGTTCCTGATCATCGGCGCCTCACTGGAACGCTTCCGCTTCGGACTCCTGGAGGCGGCTCACGACCTCGGGGCGACACGCTGGTACGCGTTCCGGACCGTCACGCTCCCCCTGATCCTGCCGGCCGTGATAGGCGCCATGCTCCTGGCGGCAGCGATCTCGGTGGATGACTTCGTGATCGCCTTCTTCACAGCCGGGCAGGACAAGACGTTGCCGCTCGTGATGTACGGGAGGGTGCTGAAGGGCATCGACCCGACGCTCAACGCCATAGGTACAGTCATGCTGATACTCACTACGAGTCTGGCTTTCATGGCCGCTAGCAGAACCACGATTGGCGAACGATGACCGACGGACCCGGACAGACCTTCCAGCCCGCGATCCTTCTGGAGGGTGTCACCAAGCGCTTCGGCAGCGTTGTAGCTGTAGACAACGTGACGCTGGCTGTGGAAGAGGGCGAGTTCTTCTCCCTCCTGGGGCCCAGCGGCTGCGGGAAGACCACCCTGCTGAGAATGCTGGCGGGGTTCGAAACGCCCGACGAGGGGTCCGTATACCTCCGGGGCGAGGACGTGACACTGGTGCAGCCCAACAAGCGGGCCACCAACATGGTCTTCCAGAACTACGAGTTGTTCCCGCACATGACGGTGTTCAACAACGTGGCATATGGTCTCAAGCTGAAGAGAGTTCCCAAGGACGAGATCGGGCAGCGGGTCAACGAGATGCTCGAGGTGGTCGGGGTCGGTGGTCTCGGCGCCAGGGCGGCGGACCAGCTCTCGGGAGGCCAGCAGCAGCGCGTGGCGCTGGCCCGGGCCCTCATCAACCGACCGGCCGTGCTCCTTCTCGACGAACCGCTCAGCGCTTTGGACGTCAAGCTCCGCAAGCGCATGCAGCTCGAACTGAAGTCGATCCAGCACTCGCTCGGGACCACCTTCGTCTACGTGACCCACGATCAGGAGGAGGCGCTGCTGATGTCGGATCGGGTCGGGATCATGAACCACGGACGCCTGCTGCAGATCGGGGCGCCGCGCTCCATCTACGAACAGCCCAGGAACGAGTTCGTGGCGGACTTCGTGGGTACGCTCAACGACTTCGCCATCACCGTGACCCGTACGGAGGGTGACCTGGCGGTGGCGGAGCACGGCGACGGTGACCGGATCGTCGTGATGGCGGGTGACGCGACCAGCGCGGGAGGCATCCTCCGGCTAGCGGTCCGACCGGAGCGGATACTCGTGACCCCGCGCCGCGAGGAAACCGACTCAGGGCAGCTAGCCAGCAGGCTGTCGGGTCGGGTCCAAGACGTCATCTACATGGGGCCGATAACCCAGTACCTAGTCGAGACCCGGATGCTCGGACGGGTCGTCAGCCAGAGGGTGAGCAACGAGGAGGCGACCCTAATCACGCCAGGCATGGAAGTCGCGGTCACCTGGGCAGTGGACGCCGCGTTCCCACTCAGCGACCGGGACCCCGTCGATACCCCGAACACGTAGCAGGATCCATGCGGCACATCACCCGCGACATCGTCTCTTACTACTACGAGGTCGCCGATCCCCCGCGGCTGGATGTCGCGCCCGGCGAGACGGTGGTCTTCGAGACCTGGGACGCCAGGGCAGGCGCACTGCTCGACCGCCCTCCGAGCGTCCCCTTCAAGCTACCCCTGCCGACTCCCGGCCGCGGCAATCCGCTGACCGGGCCGCTTGCAGTGCGGGGAGCCGAGCCGGGCGACGCCCTCGTGATCCGTATCGATCGTATCGAGTTGCTCTCCCCCGGGTGGTGCGGTGGCCATGCCCATGTCGGACCGTTCCCCGAGGGTCGGGTTCCCAGTCCGGTCGGCCGGGTGTGCCCGATCGAGGATGGTCTCATCCGGTATTCGGAAGGCGTGCTCCTACCGGTGAACCCGATGGTCGGGTGCATCGGCACCGCCGTCCCGGGTGACGCACCCCAGGCCGGCATTCCCGGACGGCACGGTGGCAATCTCGACCACCCGGTGATTGCCGAGGGAACCACCGTCATGCTTCCGGTCTTCTCGGAGGGTGGGCTGCTCTATGTGGGCGACGTCCACGCCACCCAGGGCGACGGGGAGTTGTCCGGCGTCGCCGTGGAGACCCCGGCTGAGGTCACCGTCAAGGTGGACCTCTGGAAAGGGGCTCGGCTCCGATGGCCCTGGGCCGTCACCGAGGACGCCGTGATGGTGATGACCGCGCATCTCGAGTTCGAGCGCGCCCGCGAGGAAGCGGTCGAGGCGATGTTCCAGATACTCGAGACGCAGCTGGGATTGGAGCCGGGGGATGCCATCGCCCTCATCTCGGTGGCTGGAGACCTCCGGATCGGCCAGGCGTTCGGGGCCATGGAGTTGACCCTGCGGCTCGAGATGCCGCGATCACTGGGGATCGTTCCCGCTTAGCCTGAGCCGGTGGCGGTGTCCTCAGCCCAACTCGACGCCCGCTGACAGTGCGTCGTCCGCGAAAGCCTCCAGAGGCTCGTCGCCGACCGCCGCGCCGAGCGGGAGGGCCATCACTCGGTGGACGCCCAAGGCCCGGTACGCGGCCAGATGCTCGACACGCTCCGGACCCGGCGGTGCGGCGTTTCCGTACCAGTAATGAGCCGAGACTCGCAGGGTGTCAGGGTCACGCCCGACCTCCTCGCATCTCGATCTGAGCACCGGGAGCAAGGGCTCCAGCTCATGGGGAAGCAGCCCGTCGACGTTCAGTTCGTCGGCGTACCGGGCCGCCAGCCTCCAGGTGACCTCGGTTCCGTTGCCCCCCACGATGATCGGCATCGCCTCCTGGACCGGAGCCGGATTGGATCGAATAGAGGCGGCGAGGGACTCCTCGCAGGTCCGAGGCCCGCGTAGCGTCACCGCCATCTCCAGATGATCCTCGAGAATCCGCAGGCGGGACCCGACGTCCCGATCCCCGTAGCCGTACTCGACCCAGTCGTCGCGTTTCCAACCGGCGCCGAGCCCGAGGTCCACCCGGCCACCGCTGGCGGCATCCAGGGTGGTGATCATCTTCAGCATCATGCCCGGATTGCGATACCCGGCGCAG
Source organism: bacterium (assembly GCA_028821235.1). Classification (NCBI taxonomy): domain Bacteria; species bacterium. The sequence goes on along the minus strand of JAPPGV010000089.1, from coordinate 66,981 downwards.
AGGACCAGATGGCCCATCCGGATTGTCCTCGTGGCGGATGCCACACCGGCGAGCAGTACGAAGGACTCGAGGAGCGGGGCTTGGCGGATGGGTTCCTCGGGCGTTAGATGGTCGTTGACCCAGACCGACTCGAACCCCAGTTCCTCGGCCCGGGTCGCCACCTCCACGGCTCGCCGGAAGGCTCTCGGCGTCGCCCACCCCGAGTACTCCCCCAGCCACCCCTGCGGTATCAACACGCCGGCTCTCATTCGGTGACCTCCTCTCGACCAGCCCTCTCAGCCGAGCCTCGTGACGGTGTGCCGGGCCACGAGGTCCGGGTCCAGTCCGACACCGAGCCCGGGCCTGGACGAGGCGATGGCAGCGCCGTTGCTCACCCGGACCGGCGATACGGCGCCGGTCTCGTGGTATCGGGCCGGGAGCATGTGTTCATAGTAAGCACGTCCGGCAACGCTGGAGGCGACGTGCAGGTTGGCCGCATTGGCGAGCGGGTTGCCCCCGAACCCGATCTCGAACGGCATTCCGGCCGCCGTGAGCTCGTCGCAGAGCGCCTTCAACCCTGTGATGCCCAGTTTGCGGGCACTGACCCGGACAATCTGGGGGGCTCCCAACCGTAGGGCGAGGCGGGCCTGATGGGAGAGGAACCCGATCGCATCGCTCATCGCGAGCGGCGTCCGGATCGCTTCGGCCAGCCGGAGGATGCTATTCCAGTCGTCCGGCGCCACCGGGTCCTCGTACCACGCGAATCCGGCCTCGTCGAGCGCTCTGCCGACGGCCAGAGCCTTGGTGAGGTCGTACGAATTGTTGGGGTCGAACATCAGGGCGACGGGTGGTCCGACCGCCTCACGCGCCATGCCGGCCAGCCGGATGGCGTCGGATTCGGGCACCCCGCCGGGATGGATCTTGTAGGCCCTGAAGCCGCTCTCCGTCGCCTCGATGACCTGCTCGACCACTGACTCCGGTCGCGCGTGCATGGGAGGAGAGGTGGCCACCGCGGGAATCTCCCGGCTCTGCCCTCCCAGCAGGGCGTAGAGAGGCAGACCCCTCGCTCTGGCAAGGGCATCCCAGAGGGCGATGTCGACGGCCGCCATCGCAGGATGGAGGGGGAACCCGTGCCCTGCCCATCGGTCCAGTCGGGTCCAGACCTGGTCCGGTTCGGCGAGCCGGTGACCGACCAGCCGGGGTTTGATCACGTCGGTTAGTTGCGCCACGCACGGTACGAGTTCACCGTCGAGCGGGCCGATCAGCCCGGTGGCGTCGAGGTCGGGGTCGGTCCGCACGCGGATCACCCCGTAGCGGAGCCGGCCACCGATGCAACCACGTTCATCGACTACGGGGATAGTTCCGACGTCCCACTCGACGATGTCCACCACCAGGTCAAGTATCCGCACTTGCTGCTTCCGGCTTCGATCGCGAGTCGTGTCCGTGACGAGCACCCGCCTGGTCGGTCGGTACCCGGAGTGAACCCATCGGAGCGTCGTCTACAGGGAGCGGCCGCCGACCGCTTCGCGGAGCAGGTCAAAGCGACGGTCCACCTCTAGCCTGGTCTCCGGGTCGAGCCGGTAGCCCACCGGTCCGCGGACCCGGGCACTCCTGAAGACACCCTGCCGCACCAGCAGGTGCTTCTCCACGGCGATGAAGCCGTCGAGCCCGGTCTGCAAGGAGATCAGGGCCGTGAGCGGTCCGTTGATCGCGTCGATCCGCTGCCGGTCGCCGCGCCGGAGCGCATCCCACAGGGCGACCAGGGCCCAGCAGACCTCGGCGCCCGGCATGGTCCCAATGACGCCCCGGCGGTAGCTGTCGACCAGTGCGATCCCTCCGGAGCCCTCGAACACGCGGGCCGCTCCCCCGGTGGCCTCCCGCAGTTCGGTCAGCCGCGGCCCGATAGGTACAGCCTCCGGCTTGAACAGCACCCGTCCCGGATATTCATCGAGCAGTTCGGCCTGCAGGCCGATCGACATCGGCGCGCCCACGTAACCACTGGCGTCCTGGATCACGACCGGCGCTGCGGTGGCCCCCAGCAGGGCGCGGTAGTAGGCGGCGAGTTCGTCCTCCAGGCTCGGAACGGTCGTGGGTGGTATCGCCATGAGGGCGGAAGCCCCGGAACGCTCGGCATGGAGCGCGTAGTCGACAGCCACCTTGGTGCTCTCCGCTCCCACGCTGACAACGACCGGCCCGTACGCCAAGCCGATCTCGCACGCCGCCTCCGCGAGGTCCCGCCGCTCCTTCCCGGATAGCCTCAGTGTTTCGGAAACCATGGCCATGACGATGCCGTCCACGCCGTGATCGTGCATCCAGCGGATCTCGTATTCGAGGCTTTTCCAATCGATCGTGTCGTCGGCCAGGAAGGGGGTCTGGAATACGGGAAAGACCCCGGCGAGTTCGTCGGGCATGACCGGATGGTACCGGTTTCCGGCTGGGGAACCCCAGGTCAGGAGAGCCAAGGGGTCCGCTCGCTCCTCCTGTGAACCCCCATCCACGAGTATTTGGCCACCGGCTACGCGATGGCGCAGCCCCGTCGGTTGTCAGCCGCCGACCTCGGCAATCGAGACGACGCGCCCCTCCGCTATCGAACGGTCCATCGCGAGGGCCGCTACGAGAGCGGCCCGGGCGTCGTGCAGCGTCAGCGGCCAGTCCCTACCGTCCCGCACCCGGCCGAGGAAGAAGGCGTCCTCCGAGGGAAGGGCGCCGAACGGTATGTCGTTCGGGTAGGAGTAATAGCCCGAATGAACATGCTCGAGACCGTCCAGGCTGAAGACGACCGCCGGTGAGTCGCGGGTCTCGATGTACGCGCTACCGCGGGTCCCGAAGACGGCCAACCGGTGGTCGGAGCGCAGCCCGGATTCGAAGGGGAGGATCCAGTTGTGATCCAGGGCACCGACCGCGCCGGAACGGAACCGCACCGTGCCGACCGCCGCATCCGGCCCCGGTCCCACCACCGCATGTGCGGCCGCCTCTGCGTAGACGTGCTCGATGTCCCCGACCAGCCAGCGCATCACGTCGAGATCGTGAATGGCCATTTCCTGGGGAATGGTGGTACGGCCGGAGATGATCCTGCCCTCGTAGTCCGGCGCGTTCCAGCGCGCCGAGATATGGACTATGTCACCCAGCCGCCCCTCCGTCACGGCCTGGTGTATAGCGACGTAGTTCGGGTCGAAACGCAATGTATGGCCGATCACCAGGTCGCCGGTGGTCGACGCATCGAGCTCCATCATGCGATCAGCGTCATCCAGCGAGGACGCGAACGGCTTCTCACAGAAGACATGCAGGCCGCGGATCAGACCGGCCTCGACGACCGGCAGATGCAAGTGCTGGGGCGTGCAAACCCATAGCGCTTCGAGGCCCTCGACATCCAGGGCAACATCCAGGTCGGTCGTGAAGAGGGTTCCCTCCGGGACGGTGGCGCCGGCATCGGGGTCGGTATCGCAGACTGCAACCAACTCCGCCGCCGGATGAGCGGCGATGATCCGGGCGTGTTCCCTGCCGATCATGCCGTGCCCGACCAGGGCGCACCGGATCGGCTCCATGGTCATCCCCTCTCCTCACCCTGATGCGGCCGCCGGGGACCCGCCCGGGGTGTGACAGCGCCGGCGAGCCACTTGAACGGTCGGTCGCGCAGTGTACCTGTCTACGATGGCCGTTCACGCACCTGGAGCCCTGCGGGTGTTCATGATGGTGGCCGGACGGTGGACGGGTATCTGGTACCAGCGCCGGCAGATCTCCTCTATGTGGGTGGTCATGAGATCGGCTAGTTCCCGCCGCCGGCGGGCCTCTGCGGTGGGCTTGTAGAGATCCTCTGCGAGTTCGTTGATGCGGTCGATGATCCGTTGCTCGTCCACCAGCAGGACCTCCCCGTCCCGTACCACCATCTCACCACCCACCATGACGAACTCTATGTCGCCGGCGTCGGCCCGCTCCACCAGGAGATCCGGTGCCGGGGTCCTGGCGTAGCGGGCGGCCGGGAAACCGATCCGGTCGGTGCGGAAGCAGACGAGATCGGCCTGGTAGCCGGGGGCCAACCTTCCTACCTCTCCTCCGAACCCCGCCGGCACGGCGGCGCCCTCGGTGGCGGCCCGGAGCAGAGTCTCCCCCGGGATCGGGCCGGAGGTGATGTCACCGGCGTCCCGCTGCAAGTAGCTCGCCAGCCTCACCTCGCCGATCATGTCCTCGCGGTCCCCGGAAGCGATGCCATCGGTGCCGATGCTGAGCGAACCGCCCGCCGAGAGGACGTCCCGCACCCGGCAGATGCCCGTCGAGGAACGAAGGTTCGAGCCGGGGCAGTGCACGGGCACCGCCCCGCTACCGGCGACGACCGCTATGTCCTCGTCGGTGGCCCACACGAAGTGCGACAGGGTGACGTCCTCGCCGAGCACGCCTAGTTCCTCAAGGCGGCGCATCCCCGACGGACCCACGTTCTCCACGGTCCACATCAGTTCGGAGCGCGTCTCCAGCGCGTGGGTGGTGATCGTCGTGCCGTACTCATCGGCCGCCCGGCGGCAGCGTCTGTACAGATCGTCCGAGCAGACCGGAGTCCAGTCCGGGGCCAGGATGATGCGGGATCGTCCCCTGCGCCCGTCCCACTCCCGGTACAGCTGGTCGAAAACCCGGAACTGATCCTCGATCGGCCAGGCGTAACCGAGGGGCGAGTTCCGCACCTCCTCCGCGATGGCGGCCGGGAGACGGGCCAGGAATTTCTCGTCATCCTCATGGGCATACGTGTTCTGGTCCCTCATGGTGATCCCGAGCGCCACGCGCAGCCCGACCGCGTCGTAGGCCCGGAGCGCGGCCTCGGCACCCAGAAGGTGTATCCAGGGCCGACCGTAGAAGGTGTCGATCAGGGTGGTCTGGCCCCCCTTGGCCGCATGGATCAGCCCGTAGGTGGCCAGCAGCTCGATGATCTCCTCGGTGGTGTCGATTAGCCCCGAGCCCATGTAGAGATTGTCCAGCTCGAACAGGCTTCCTAGGAGCCCCGGGGCGGTCCAGCATTCGGTGTGGTAGTGGCCGTTCACGAAACCGGGAAGGATCATCCGGTCGGTGCCGCCCAATTCGGTCTCGAAGGGACCGTGCGCCTCGAGACGGGTCCTCTCCCCCACTTCGATGATGATCCCGTCCTCGACCACCAGGGCGCCGTCCGCAATGGTTCCCAGGTCCCCGTTCGCCAGCACGGTGCCGCCCGCTATCAGGGTCCGGGACATGTGCCTCCCTGTACAATCGGAGTCGACACCCACCGCGCGGGTTCATGCGATGGTCTGCCTGCAATCTAACTTGCCGCGTCCGGCGCGGCCGCGACCCCGGTCACCAACCTTCCGGATGGAGCGGACGTACAGACCCGCACGGCGCGGGATCGCCGTCGACTTCCAGGGACGCCGATGACGGGTGGCCACAGGGATCGAATCGCCTCCCTGATCGGCGCGCCGCTTACCCGCAGGGAGGATCCCCAGCTTCTCACCGGTTCGGGCGAGTACCTGGCCGATGTTCGCCTCCCGGGGACTCTCGACGCAGCCTTCGTGAGATCGCCGTACGCACATGCCATCCTGCGTGGGGTCGATCCGCGGGAAGCGGGCGGGCTCGACGGTGTTCGAGCCGTGCTGACGGCGGTGACGCTCCCGGATCACGCTCCGCTGGTGGATTCCGTAGCCATCGAGGGACTCGCCAAGACCCCGCAGCCGCCGCTCGCCGGAGACCGGGTCCGCTACGTCGGCGAGCCGGTCGCCCTCGTGGTTGCGAAGGACCGCTACGCCGCCGAGGACGGGGCAGACTTCGTCTTCCTCGACTTCGAGAAGCTTCCCGCGGTAACCGACGCACGAACCGCCGCCCGCAGCGGCGCACCGTTGCTCTTCCCCGGGCTCGGCTCGAATGTCGTCTTCAGGGAGGTGAAAAGGTTCGGGGATCCGGAAAAGGAGTCAGCATCAGACCACCGGGTGTACAGATCCGAGTTCCATGGAGGACGGGCAACGGCGGTTCCCATGGAGACACGCGGCTGCCTGGCCTCCTACGACGCCGGCCGGGGGCGGCTGACGGTGTGGTCCTCGACCCAGGGCCATCACCTGCTACGCCGTCGCCTGGCCGTCAGCACCGGCGTCCCCGAGTCAAGGGTGCGGGTGATCGTCCCTGACGTCGGGGGAGGCTTCGGCCAGAAGATCCCTGCGGCGCCGGAGGAGGTAGCGGTCGCCCTGGCGTCGATGGCACTGGAACGCCCCGTGAGGTGGATCGAGGACCGGCGGGAGAATCTGGTCGCCGCCCCGCAGGCCAAGGAACAGATCGTGTCCCTGGAGATCAGCGTCGACGAAACCGGCCGATTCCGGACGATGCGCGCCAGGATCATCGGGGACGCCGGCGCCTACTCCCACAACAGCGCCAGCGCGCTCATCGAACCGTATCTGTCGGCGCTGCTCGTCCCGAGCCTCTACAGGATCGATCACTACGAATGCGAGATCCTGGCAGTCCTCACCAACAAGGCGCCGGCATCCCCGTACCGAGGGGTGGGATGGACCGCCTCCCACACCGCCCGCGAGCTGCTCATAGATCACATAGCCCGTGAGGAAGGACGGGATCCGGCGGAGCTGCGGCGCATGAATATGATCCGATCGGAGGAGACGCCCTACACCAACGTCACGGGCATGGTCTATGACAGCGGATCGTTTCGCGAATCCATGCACGAGGCCCTGGAGATGGCCTGCTACCACTCGTTCCGTCAGCAGCAGGAAAGCGACATGTACCCGCGCCGGCGCGGGATCGGCATCAGCCCGTACGTCGAGCCGAACGGATGGGGAAGCGCCGGCGCGGCCCAGTCCCACTGGGTCTTCGCCTCCCACGATGCCGCTCGTGTCACCATGGACTCCACCGGACATGTCACGGTGTCGGTCGGGACACCCACCCAGGGCCAGGGCCACGAGACGACACTGGTCCAACTGGCATCCGCCGCCCTGGGTATCCCCCCGGAGACCATCGAGGTAAGGAGTGACGACACCGACGCCACCCCACCGAGCATCGCCGGCACGCGTGCCTCGCGCACTGCCGTCGTGACGGGCGGAGCGGTGGTCCTGGCATCCGAGGACGTGCGGTCGAAGCTGTTGCGGATCGCCGGCCATCTGCTGGAGGCGTCCGAACGGGATCTCGACATCAGTGATGGGGTCGTGCACGTGGCCGGTGACCGGTCTGCCGGGATGGCCGTGGAGCGCGTGGCTGCGGCCGCCTATTTCGACCCTGCGGTGCGCGTCGCAGAACCCGAGCCGACGCTCAGCTCGCAACGCTTCCACGACCCTGGCGCCACCTATTCGAACGGCTGCGTGGTGGCCACGGTAGAGCTCGACCTGGAGACCGGCTCCGTCACGGTCGTCGACCTGGTCGCTGTCGAGGACTGCGGCCGGGTGATCAACCCGTTGATCGTGGAGGGCCAACTTCACGGCGCCGCGGCACAGGCCCTGGGATACGCCTTGCAGGAACGAGTGGCATACAGCGCCGATGGACAGGTACTGACCAGCAGCCTCATGGACTACCTGATCCCCACTTGCGCCGAGGTGCCGACCATCCGGATCGGTCACATCGAGTCTCCCTCGCCCAACACGGTATTGGGAGTGAAGGGGATGGGGGAATCGGGGATGATCGCCGTGCCGGCGGCCATAGCCAACGCGGTCGCCGACGCCCTCCCCGGTCATCCGATAGTCGACCGCCTCCCTCTCACCCCCGGCCTGGTAGCCCACCTCGCATCTCCCCCTGCGGGCGAGCAGGAGCCGTAGCTCGAAGGGAGCGAGTGATGAAAGCAGCAGTTCTCAGGTCCATCCCGGGCCGGCTCGGAATCGAAGATGTCGCGGTCGACACCCCGGCTCCGCGCGAGGTACTGGTCAGGACCGTCGCCGCCGGTGTCTGTCGATCGGATCACCACTATCTCGTGGGCCACTACACGACCCCGCTGCCCACCGTGATGGGCCACGAGGCATCGGGGATCGTGGAAGCTGTCGGTGAGGACGTGAGGTACGTGGCTCCGGGGGATCATGTCGTGGCCTGCCTCATGGTCTTCTGCGGCCGTTGCGAGTGGTGCCTGGCCGGCAGGATGGCTCTCTGCCAGCAGGAGGGCACGATGCGCGATGGCGGCCGCCCGCGCCTGTCGCGGTCCGGGGAGGAGATACATCCTTACTGGGGCGTTGGGGCGTTCGCGGAGATGATGCTCGTCCACGAACACGCCGTGACCAGGATCGATCGGGACATACCCTTGCTCAGCGCGTCGACGGTCGGATGTGCGGTGATCACCGGCCTGGGCTCGGTCTTCAACACCGCCGGCGTGAGGCCCGGCGCCACCGTGGCGGTGATAGGCGCTGGCGGGGTCGGGCTGAACGTCATCCAGGGAAGCGCGGTCGCGGGTGCGGGCCGGATCGTCGCCATCGACGTGTTCCCGGGCAAGGCGGAGTCCGCTCGAAAGTTCGGCGCCACCGACGTCATCATCTCGCGTGACCCGGTGGACGAGTTGATGGAGATCACGCACGGGGGCGTCGACTATGCGTTTGACGCCATAGGGCAGAAGACGACCGCCGAGCATGCATTCGCGTCGCTACGGCCCGGGGGTACGGCCGTGCTGATCGGGATGATCCCCGAGGGAGTCGACATCTCGCTGCCGGGCGTTGACTTCCTCTACGAGAAGACGGTGAAGGGCTCGAACATGGGATCGACCCGGACCCGGACCGATATTCCCAGGTACTTGGAGCTCTACCGCCAGGGCATGATCAAGCTGGACGAACTCGTCGGACGGACCCGACCCATCGATGAGATCGGGATCGCCATGGACGACCTCGAACACGGGACCGTGGCCCGCTCCGTCATCACCTTCGATGGGGAGGCGTGAGGGCGGAGGTCGTGCTCCAGACCGGCGAATAGGGCGTGATGACCGAGGGGTATCCCCACGACGACCGTTCTCGTGGCGATCCATCGCAACGAGTCGATCCTCGCGGGGATAGCCCGCCGGATCATGTCAGCGCAGGACGGCGCTGTTCCACAAGTCGAGCCAACGCTCGCGGTTGGCTGCTATCAACGCGGGGGCGAGGATGTGGGGATCGGCGGGGATGGCCGTGTGCTCGACGAACGCTCGGTAACGGGGTGTTCGGATTCGCCGGAAAGGCGAAGTAGTCGAGCGGCGACTGTTAGGAGTCAGAGGCCCCGGCCGCCGTCTACAGAGATCAGTTCTCCGGTAACCATCCTGGCATTCTCCGACACCGCCCAAGCGGCCACGGCGGCCACCTCGTCCGGTTGCACCAGGCGGCCCATGGGGATCGCCTCGGCGATCGCCTTCCGGCTCTCGGCCGTGTTCTCACCTCCCATAAACTCGACCAGCATGGGAGTATCCGAAGCCGCCGGGCACAGCGCCACGACCCGTATGTTCCTTGGAGCAAGCTCGAGAGCCAGGCTCCGGGTGAGTGAAGCCACCGCCCCCTTGCTCGCCGTGTAGGCCGCATATCCCGGACGAGGCCGGATCGCGATGTTCGATGCGATGTTGACGATGACCGGCTCGCTCGCCTCCGCCAGATGGGGAAGCGCCGCCCGGATCATGAAGAACACACTCCGGACGTTGACGGAGAAGATGCGGTCGAATTCGGCCTCATCCGTCTTCTCGATGGGCTTCGGATGCTGGCCCACGCCGGCACAGTTCACCAGGATGTCGATCCCGCCGAGTCCCCCCACCGACTCCTCTATCGCTCGGCGCACACCAGCGGCCAGGGCCAGATCGGCCGCAACCGGAACGGCGGTCGCTCCTGCCGAACGGATCTCATCGGCTACACGGACTACGCCGTCTGCATTGCGATCCACCAGGGCAAGGGAGGCACCTTCGCGCGCGAACCGTCGGCTCGTGGCCGCGCCCATGCCCGAGCCGGCTCCGGTGACCAGCGCCCTCTTTCCTCGCAGTCTTGGCATTACGTTCCTCCCGATCCACACCCGGCAGGCAACCTTACAGTTACGATTCACATACTGGACGGAAGGAAGGAGACCGCCGATGGGCGAGGATGTCGCCAGCCGGGCTCAGTGGTTCTGGGACAACACCACCGACATCTGGACCGCCATCGAGAACCACCCCTTCCTGGTTGACTTGGAAGCAGGACGCCTGCCCGACGGGGTGCTGCGCTTCTACTTCGAGCAGAACACCCAGTACGTGGACGCCGTCTACAAGTGCCGCCTGGTCGCAGCGGCGAAGGCGCCGGACAAGGCTACGTTCGATCTGTTGACCCGGGACTGGAATCTCGAGCCCAGTGAGGATCGGCAGGGCGACCTCCTGGAGGTGTTCGGAGGTGATCGCAACAAACTGCCACCGATGGCGCCCGCATGCCGGGGATACACGTACCACATGTGGTACAACGCGCTACACGGGCGTACGATCGACTGGCTAGCCAGCTTCGTGGCCTGCCCTTGGACCTACGATCTGATCGGCGAGAGGATCTCGGGCAACATCGGGGAGGAGCGCCGCGAGAACTGGATGGAGTTCTACGGCAGCGAGGTGCACCACGACCTGATGGACGATTTCCGAGCGGCAGTTGATCGGCTCAGCGAGGGACTCGACCAGGAAGACCTCGACGGGCTCCTCGAGAAGTGGCGCCTCGGCATGCGGTACGAGTGGATGTTCTGGGACGACGCCTACCACATGCGTAGTTGGCCCGTCTGATCCGCCGTTCGAAGTTTTCCCCGTCGTGCAACGGCAGGCGGGGGTATGATCGTCACCGTGAGGTGGCGCCTCCGTCGTGGCATTGCGAGATCACCGCGTAGGCTCCAGGCACTTCGGATAGGAAGGCATCATTCATGACCCGAACCCGATTCTTCTACCCATTGGTGCTGCTGCTGGCCTTTTCCATCGCGGCCGTGGCGTGTGGCGACGACGAACCCGCCGCCACCACCCAGGCCACGGCAACGACCGCACCCGCCACGACCGCACCTGCCACCACGACGGACGAGGTCACGGAGACAACCGAGGCCACCACGACGGGGGCTACGGAGACAACAGAAGAGGTCTCGGAGACAACCGAGACGCCGACCACCCAGGCGGTAACGACCACCACCGTGGCGCCCGGGGTCGAGGAAGGCGACGTGATGCAGGCGCCCGACCGGGTACAGGACGAGGAGACTGTCGTGATCGCGTGGACCGGTTACTTCAACAGCCTCGATCCCCCGGACGCCCTGGTGAACTTCAACCGGGAGGCCAGCGCGGCCATGTACGACCGCCTGCTCACTTATGACCTAACCGAGCGCGACGACGGCAACTTCGTATGGAACGGCCTCGACGTGGCGCCGGGTCTGGCAACCAGTTGGGAGATCGACGGCGGCTCTGTGACCTTCACTCTTCGAGAGGGAGTCACGTTCAACAAGACCGGGAACCCGGTGACCGCCCACGACATCAAGTATTCGTTCGTCCGGGCCATCGAGGTGCCGGGGTTCGGGAGGTTCAACTCCAACCTGGCCGGGATCTTCGATCCGTCCCGCCAGATCACGGTCATCGACGACTACACGGTGCGTTTCGACTACGAGTTGGGTGACGGGACACCCTTCCTGCTGACCGCTTCGCTGCCGAGCATGCGGTTTCCGATCTTCGGGATCGTCGACTCCGTCGAGGTTCAGGCGCGCTCCACCGAGGATGACCCTTGGGGTCACCAGTGGTTGAAGGAGAACCCCGAGGGATCGGGACCGTACGTCATGGAAGCAGCCACGCCGGGGACGGAACTGATCCTCAGGAGGGTTCCGGGTCATTGGACCGAAGGGGATCAGAACCAACTCGGTGAGGCCTACAACGGGTTCGACCGGGTCATCTACCGGACCCTCAACAGCCCGGCCGACATCACCGCCCTCATGCTGGGCGGCGAGGTGGACGTGGCATTCGGCCTCGGCAAGAGAGAACTCCAGTCACTCGGCGAGGCGGGCTTCACCGTCGTCAACGCCCCGCTCCCCGACGTGTGGAGGATCGACCTCCCTACGTCAACGCCACCGTACGACGACCTTCGGGTACGCCAAGCAGTAGCCCATGCCATCCCCTACGACACGATCGTGGAGAACGTGTTCACGAATGCCACGCGTGCCTACTCGGTCGTGAACCCCGCATCGCCGTCGTTCATCCCCGCCTGGGATGTCTATGACACCGACCTGGACATGGCGCGGAGCCTGCTTGCTGAGGCCGGCCTCCCGAACGGGTTCCAGACAGACCTCTTCTACACCTCGGAACGCCAGGAGTGGGAAGACATCGCACTCTTCATCCAGGCCAGCATGTCACAGGTCGGGATCGACGTCCGGCTACGGCCGCTTCCGGCAGCCGAGTTCGGCGAGCAGACAACCGCCCGCTACGACGACCCGCTGGTCATGGCCGGGATGCAGATGCGCAGCGGTCTTATCTGGTTGGACGACGCGGACCCGAACGTAGGGCTCTGGCTCGTGACCCGGGGGTTCCCCGGTCCGGTGGGTGTGGGCGGATTCTCTAACACAACCCACTACTCGAACATCGAAATCGACACCCTGCATTTCGAGAACCGCTTCAATCCGGACCTTGCGGCTAGGGCCGATGCCTATAGGGAGGTCCAGCGTCTCGCCGCTGCGAACGTTCCGATCATCCCGATGACGGTGCGCGGCCTGCCGGGAGCGGTCCATCCCGCCGTCGTGGGCGTGGCGTTCACCGCCGACCCGCACCTCCGGTCCTACCTGTTGAGACTGGCCGGGTGATCAGTCCGGCTCCCGAGTCGGCAGGAAGCGGCGGGGCCAAGACGTCCCGCCGCTTCCGTCCTCCGCTGCCCAACCCTACGGGCCGCCGGTAGGAGGTTGGCAAGAAATGCAGTCGGGTATTTCCCGCCAGTTGGCCACCAGGGTCCTGCTGGTGGTCCCGGTGGTTTTCGGCGTCGTGACCCTCACCTTCCTCGTGTCACGGGTGTTCGCCCCGGATCCGGTGGCCCTTTATGTGCCACCACAGGCCGACGAGCAACTCCGGCAGGAGATCCGGGCAAGGCTCGGCCTCGACAAGTCGATTCCCGAGCAGTACGCGGTATTCCTTGGAGATCTGACCCAGGGCGATCTCGGTGAGTCGACCATCACCGGACGGCCGGTTACCAGCGATCTCTGGGACCGGCTCCCGGCCACGTTCGAGCTTGCGCTGTTCTCCCTCACGTTCGCCATCGTGGTGGGTATACCGCTCGGTGTCATCGCCGGAGCCAGACGGGACGGTCCCCTGGACTTCTCGGTGCGGGGCATCACTCTGGTCGGAATGGCCTTGCCCTCCTTCTGGCTCGGTCTGGTCCTCATCCTGGTCTTCTTCGTCATCCTCGGATGGTTTCCGGGTCCGGTGGGCCGGCTCCCGCTCGGCGCCACGGCACCGGAGAAGATCACGGGGCTGTACACGCTCGACAGCCTTCTGGCAGGTGACTGGGCCATGGGGTGGGAGTCGTTCCGGCACCTGGTCCTGCCGGGAGTAACCCTCGGCGTGGTTGTGATGGCGCCCATCACCAGGGTGGCGCGCGCCTCCATGGTTGAGGTCATGCGCTCGGAGTACATACGTACGCCCAAGGCGCTGGGTATCCGCAAGCAGGTGATCTACTTCCGCTACGCGCTGAAGAACGCTCTCCTGCCCATCGTCACCATGATCGGCGTGATCGTCGGATTCGTCTTCACCGGGGCAGTCCTGGTGGAGTCGGTGTTCAACTGGCCGGGAATGGGCAAGTACGGGCTCGACGCGATCATCAAGTCGGACTTCACCGCCCTGCAAGGATTCGTTCTGATCGCCTCGATCACCTACATCGTGGCGTTCTTCCTGGTGGACGTGGTGTACATGCTCATCGACCCGAGAACCAGATAAGGGAGGCGGCAGTGATCGACATGACCGGTGACCTGGTCCATGAGGAGGCATCCTTCGCTGTCGTGGCACCGGCCCGTTCCAGATGGGGCAAGATCCGTTACGTCTTCGGCCAGAGCAAGAGCCTCACCGCCGGTACGGTCCTCGTGGGGTTGTTCATACTGATCGCCCTCTTCGCCAAGTTCATAACCACCCATGATCCCGCCGCGGTCCTCACCGGGCCACCCCTATCCGGCCTCAGCGCCGAGCACTGGTTCGGCACCGACAAGGTGGGTTCCGACGTGTTCTCCAAGACGGTCGCCGCCACTGCGCTCGATCTCCGCATCACCGGCTCGGCGGTACTGGTCGCGCTGGTGGCCGGCGTCCTCTTCGGCACGATCGCCGGGTACTACGGGGGAATCGTCGATCTCATCCTGCTGCGGATTCTCGAGATCCTGCAGTCCATCCCCACCCTCCTGCTGGCGATGATGGTGGTGGTGGCGATCGGACCCGGGGAGTTGAACGTGGTGGTGGTGATGGCCTTCATCGGCATGCCCTACTACGCCCGCCTGGTGAGGGCCGAGATCCTGACCAAACGTACGTGGGAGTTCGCCGAAGCGGCCCGCATGGTGGGCGGATCGCCGATGCGGGTCGCCTTCCGGCACCTGCTCCCGAACAGCCTGTCCCCTGTACTCGCGTACGCGTCGGTGAACGCCGCCTGGGTGGTTCTGGTGACGGCGGCCCTGGGTTTCCTCGGGATCGGTATCGAACCGGGTACCGCGGAGTGGGGATCCATGATCGCCCGCGGGCAGTCGGAGATCATAACCGGAGAGTGGTGGGTCTCCGTGTTCCCGGGATTGTTCGTACTGGTTCTCACGACCGGCTTCTACCTGCTCGGTGACGGGGTCAGGGACGTCATGGACCCGAGGTCCCGCAAGTGACCGGGACGTGATCTGATGGGCGCCAACCTCGTCGAGATAGACGGGCTGGAGGGCTACTTCGACACCATCGGCGGGGACGTGCGCGCCCTGAACGGTGTGAACGTCCCGATCGAAGAAGGCAAGGTCACCGGTCTGGTGGGCGAGACCGGCTCCGGAAAGACCATGACCGCGCTCAACATCCCCCGGCTCATGCCCGAGAACTTCCGGTACGTGTCGGGCCGGGTGCTGTTCCAGGGGGAGGACGTACTCACCTGGGCGGAGGACCGCATGGAGCCGTTCCGGGGCGACGGAGTCGGGATCGCCTTCCAGGATCCCAAAGCGGCCCTGAACCCCGTGTTCACGGTCGGGGAGCAACTCGGACGGGCCCTGCGGACTCACACGGGGGCCACCAAGCGCGAAGCCAGGGAAGCGGCCCTCAGGATCCTGGAGCGGGTGAGGATCACCGATCCGGAGCGGACCATCCGCCAGTACGCCCACGAGTTGAGCGGTGGAATGGCCCAGCGGGTCATGGTGGCCCTAGCCGTGATCCACCCCCCCAAACTCCTGATCCTCGACGAGCCGACCACCGGGCTCGACGTGACCGTCCAGGCCGAGATCATCTCCATGCTCCGGGACCTGGTGGAGTCGATGGGCCTCACGGTGCTGCTGATCACGCACGACCTGGGCGTGGTCGGCGAACTCTGCGACAACGTGGCGGTCATGTATGCGGGTCGGACCATGGAGTTCGGTGACATCAGCCAGGTCTTCGAGAGACCGGCCAATCCCTATACCCGTGAACTCCTCCGGTCCACGGAGAGCGTGGAGGGAGGGGTCGGTGACCTGTACAGCATCCCGGGCGCGCCGCCCGACCTCCGCAACCTGCCGCAGGGATGCTTCTTCCAGGATCGGTGCCCATCCGCCGAGGACCGCTGCCGCACCGTCCCTCCTCTGGTCGAAGTCGAACCGGGTCATGTGTCCATATGCCACTTCGCCGATCGCTACCACGCCATGCCCGGCCCGCTCCACATCACGAGCGGACCCACCGGAGAAGGAGGCCAGGAATGACCTCTGGTCCCAACGGGGCCCTACTCGCGGTGCGGAGCCTCAGCAAGCACTTCCACCGGGGTGTGTGGCCCCGGAAACAGACCATCGTTGCGGTCGACAACATCGATCTTCATGTCGCCCTTGGGGAAAGCGTGGGGCTCGTCGGAGAGAGCGGCTCCGGGAAGACGACCACCGCTCGCAGCATTCTCCGGCTGGTGGACCCGACTTCGGGAGAGGTCGAATTCGATGGGGTCCGGGTGGACCAGGTCCCCAAGGCCAGGGTGCGCCGCCTGTACAGGAACATGCAGATGGTCTTCCAGGATCCCAACTCGTCTCTCAATCCCCGCATGACGGTGCGGGAGATCGTCACGGAGCCCTTGAAGCTCCACCTGAGTATGTCGGGCGGGGAACAAGAGGAGAGGGCCAACGAGATCATGACCCTGGTGGGTCTCCGGGGCTTCCACCTCGACCGCTACCCCGGTCAACTCAGCGGTGGCCAGCGCCAACGGGTCGGGATCGGTCGGGCCATAGCCACCCACCCGAAGCTGGTATTCCTCGACGAGCCCACCTCCTCGCTCGACGTGTCGGTTCGCGGCCAAGTGATGCAGCTGCTCATCGACCTGCAGCGGGAGATGGACATGTCGTACGTGCTCATCAGCCATGACCTGGGGGTGGTGCGGCAGATCAGCAGGCGGGTAATGGTTATGTTCGACGGCCGGATCGTGGAGGAGGGCCCCACGGAGCAGGTGTTCGAGGACCCCCGAGACGGCTACACCAAGAGGTTGCTCGAGGCCATCCCCTCCATGGACGGCTATCGCCGGAGGCGACAGCGAGGAGGAACCCGATGAGCCGTGTCGTCGACGCTCACATACACATCTTCCGGGAACCCTCCTGGAGCCCGGAGTCGCAGAAGGCCATGCCGATCTCCTGGGTGAACCAGGTCCGGTGGTTCGACATGGACCCCGAGGACGCCGAGGCTCGTTACCGGGATTCGGTCGACGCCTGCTGGGATCCCGACGGCAGCAAGACCATCGCCCGGATGGACGAGGCGGGCGTGGACATATCGGTGACCATGCCGATGGACCGGGGGCTCCTCACCGGGGACGAGGGCGTGGTGCCGTACGAGGAGAAGAACGAGGGCTATTACGAGCTCACCCGGATGTGGCCCGGGCGCATCTACTCCTTCTGCGGGGTCGATCCGCGCCGGCCCGGCGCCGCCAAGTTCCTGGAGAAGGCGATCGTCGACTGGGGATTCCTGGGACTCAAGCTCTACCCCACCACCGGCTTCTACCCCGACGACGAGGTCGTCCATCCACTCTACGAGGTGTGCCGCTCCTACGACGTTCCGGTCCTCCTGCACCAGGGCCACTCAGGCGGGCGCCTAAAGAGCAAGTACGGCCACCCCATGTACGTGGACTCGGCGGCGGCGGACTTCCCGGAGGTCAGGTTCGTGCTCGGCCACGGAGCCCGTTTCGAGACCTGGGCGAAGGAAGCCATGAGCGTGGCGATCTACAAGACCAACGTCCATCTCGAGATCAGCCTCTGGCAGCACTGGGCAAGCGTCGACGACCTGGTGAGGACTTTCGTCTGGATCAGGGACCGGATCGGCATTGACCGGCTCCTGTTCGGCAGCGACATGACCAACGTCGAGGTCTCGATGACGCTGAAGGAATGGGTGGACGTGATCCGCATGCTGCCGGAGTGGGCGAAGCAACTCGGGTTCCGCCTTAGCGAGGACGAGATCGACCTCGTCCTCGGCGGCAATGCCGAGCGCGTGTACCGGATCCCGCCTGCCGGGTGACCGGAATGGGATCACTCGAAGCGAGCAAGGAGACCCGATGAGTTGGACCCGTTACATGCAAGAGCAGGCGAAGGACATGTGGGAGAGGATCTACGAGCACCCCTTCCTGCAGGATCTGGCTGCCGGAACCCTGTCGGACGAGCGCCTTGCCTTCTACTTCGAGCAGAACACCCATTACATCAACAACGTCGTGAAGTGCCGATCGATCGCCACCGCCAAGGCCCACAACAACGAGATCCGGGACTTTTTCCTGAGCCGCACCGCCATGGTGGTGGACGAGCTGCACCACCAGGAGGACATGCTCCGGCGGGTCGGGGGCCAACCCGGCGCCCGGATCGCCCCCACCTGCCATGCCTATACGCGGCATATCCTCAACCTGGTGTGGACGAAGGACCCGGTCGAGTACCTGGGGTCGTTCATGCCGTGTCCCTGGACGTACGACGAGATCGGGATCCAGCTCCGCAGCGCCGACCTGCAGGGCGCGCCCGCGGAGTGGTGGGAGTTCTACATGAGCGAGGAGCACAACGAACTCGTGGCGAACTACCGAGCGTTCGTCGACAAGTACTCCGAGGGGCTGTCCGACGAGCGACGCCAGCAGATGCTGGAGAACTTCATCATCAGCACCAACTACGAGTACCGATTCTGGGATATGGCCTACAACCTCGAGCAATGGCCCCTCGGCTAGTTCGATGAGCCGGCTGCTGGTAGTCGGGGATCCGGTCGTAGCTCTGGCCGGAAACGGCCGGGACATCATCGACGACGGTGCCCTGATCGTCGAAGACCGCCTGGTCACCGCGGTGGGCCGCCGCGAGGAATTGGAGAACCGGGGTTCGTTCGACCGGGTGGTCGGCTCGCAGCAGCACCTGGTGATGCCCGGCTTCATCAACGGGCACTTCCATTCGATGGGCGCCGGCTCGCCCGGCCTGTTCCAATATGTCTTCGAGCGGATGAACACCCGCATCTTCCGGAGGGCGTCAACCGACGAGGACATCCGGACCATCATCCTGGTTGGGCTCATGCGCGCCATCCGGGGAGGGCAGACCGGTGCCGTGGACTTCAACTACGGCTATCCCATGCTGGAAGACTTCGGCAACCCCCCGATCCTGGACGCCTACCGGACGATCGGCATGAGGGTGGCTCTTGGCATGGTCACCCGGGACGAGAACATCTACGTCCACACCCCCGACGATGCTTTCCTCGCATCCCTTCCGGACGAGTTGGCCCGCCGGGTGCGGGAATCGACCATGGGATACGCCTGGCCTACCGAAGACGTGGTGGCGGCCTACCGCCGGATCCACACCGAGTGGGACGGCCATGACGGGCGCCTCCGGGTGATCCTCGCCCCGGATTGGACACCCGCATGCTCCGACGATCTCTACCTATTGAACCGTCGCCTGGCGGATGAGTACGACACCGGGATCACCACCCATCTCCTCGAGACCCGCTCGGAGATGCTGTTCAACCTGGAGACATACGGCAAGACCGCGATGCGGAGGCTCGCCGACATAGGGGTTCTGGGACCCGACGTGAGTTGTGCGCACTTCGTCTGGGCAACCGATGAGGACATCCGGATCCTGGCCGACACCGGCGCCGTGGCGGTGAACAACCCGGGTTCAAACCTGCGTCTCAGCACCGGAATCGCCCGAGCCCGTGACATCCTCGACTCGGGTGCCGCACTGGCGTTCGGAACCGACTCGATCTCCTTCTCGGACATCGAGGACTTCTTCCAGGAACTCCGTCTCGCCCTGTACCTGCAACGGACCCCCGGGGAGTTGGAGATCGGGCGCACGGACTCGCTCGAGGTGTTGCGCCGGGCGGCTTGGAGCGGCGCCCGAGCTATCCGGCAGGAGGCGGCACTGGGGTCGCTTGCCGAGGGCAAGGAAGCCGACCTCCTGGTGCTCACCAAGCAACGCCTCCTGTGGCCACCGCCCAAGTACGGGTCGATGCCGATCCTGGACGTCGTCCTGGACAGGGCAACGGGGTCGGATCTGGAGACTGTGATGATCGCCGGACGGATCGTTCTTGACGAAGGGCGGTTCACCACCGTCGACGAGCAGCAGGTCCTTGCCGATTTCGCCGAGGCCGGGCGTGAGAGGCTATGGGTGTCGACCGAACAGGGCCGGCGAGAAGCACGGTTGGCTGCCGACGTCGAGCCCTATGTCCTCGACTTCTACCGCGAATGGGCCTTGCAACCACTTACCCCCGCCTATACCTACAACGCGCGAGTCCCCCCACTGGAGGTGAGATAGACATGTCGTTCACGATCACTCCCCTGGTCATGGCCTACGGGCCGCAGCGAGAGAAGTCCAGGTTCACCTTCCTGCATAACTTCGGGGACAAGATCGACCTTCCCTACGTCTCCTGGCTGGTCCAGGACACCGAGCGGGGCCTCAATGTGCTCGTCGACGTGGGATGCAGCGCCGAGGAGTACGCCGGCCACATCAAGCCCCCGGGAGAGGAAAGGTTACGTCACGCCGGGGAGGAGTTCGCCGACGTGATCAACCTCCGTCCCCTCGACCGGTTGCTGGCCGACCGGGGGCTCGACACCGGGGACATCGACTTCATCGTCCTCACCCACCTCGACTGGGACCACTGCATGAACCTGCCCCTGTTCCCCGACACCAGGGTCATCGTGCAGCGGAAGGAATGGGACGCGTTACCGCCCCATCCCTTCATCGCCTCGGGTTTCGCCCCCGACTACCGGTACCAGGAGATGGCTATGCAGGGGCTCGAACTCACGGAAGGAGACCAGCAACTGGTCCCCGGATTGGACGTGCTGTTCACACCGGGGCACACCCCGGGCGGCCAGTCGATCGCCGTGCACACCCAGAGCGGCCGCTACGTGATCGCCGGCCTCTGCACCATTTGGGAGAACTACTTCCCGGACCCGGAGATCCTCAAGACCGCCAAGTACGAGGTGATTCCTCCCGGGGGACACACCGACCTCTTCGACGCCTACAACAGCGTGGTACGGATACGCGACGAGGCCGGCACCCAGCTACTCCCGGCCCACCATCTCGAGGCGTTCGACATGGAGCCGATCGGGTGAGCCGCCGGGATGAGACCGGCAACCGGGCTGTTGTTGCGGACATGGTCGGGGCGCTCAACGACGGCGACATCGACCGGTTCGCGTCCTACTACACGGACGACGTCGAGGTGGACATCATCCGTTTCGGGCGCCGTCTGAAAGGGAACCGGGCAGTCGGTGAGTGGATCGAGGACGCCTTCGACGCGCTCGACGGTTTCTGCAACGACGTCATCGGCATCTACGGAGACGGTGATGTCATCGCCTTGGAGGTGATCGCCCGCGGGACGGCCAGGCGACCCTTTGCCGGGAGATCGGTCGGAGAGCCGCTGGATGCCCAGGAGGTGTACATCTACACCTTCCGGGAAGGCAAGATCGCCGACGTCCGCGCCTACTAGCCCGACCTCGTGATCGTCCGGATGGGAGGGGTCAGCCGCTAAACGCGGGGCTGGCGGGGTAGTCCTCGGGTCTACCCGTGTCTCCGGGCTGGATCACGAAGTCCCGACGGTCGCGGTAGAGGCGGGCGCGGTTCAGCACGTAGTTGACTCCTGGCTCGATCTTGTCCCAGTGGGTCATCAGCCAGTACTTGTGGTCGCCGATGAACAGGTACGTGTTCTTCATGCGGAAGAAGCGGCAGGCCACGCCCTCCCCCGCCCGGAACCGCTCGCGGACGGCCTCCAGTAGCTCCTGCTGCCCGTCCTTCTCGGACAGTACGTACTCGTGGGGCCAGGTGTCCCGATAGGTGACCGCCTCCCGCCACGGCGCCCGGGATATGAGCTCGGTTAGCTTGGCGACCTTCATCCTGAGCCGCCTTCTGGTGGCGATTCCTCGGCAGTTGCGTTGTCCAGCCCGAGCCGGAAGGCGTCCGCGGTCCGGCGGTCGTAGCCCACCAGCCGTATCTCGCCCAGGACGCCGGGATGTGCCCGCGCCCATCGGACGCATTCGGAGGCGATCACCCCGGTGGCCGGCTCCAGCGGATAGCCGAACACCCCGGTGGAGATGGCCGGCATGGCCACGGTCTCTGCCTTGACCCCGGCCGAGGCTTCCAGGGCCGCCCGTACGGCCGCCCGCAGCAGGGCCGGGTTGTCCTGACGCTCGCGGTAGTGGGGTCCTACGACATGGACGACCCAGCCGGCTTGCAAGCGGCCGCCGACCGTGACCGCCGCCTTTCCGGACGGAACCGGGCCGTGCTCGGAGACCCATCGGTCGGAGTCAGCCACGAACTCCTCTCCGCCCGCCGCGGCCAGAGCTGCGGCCAGCCCGCCACCGTGGCGGAGGTACTCGTTGGCAGCGTTGACGATCACGTCCACGCGGGCTGCCGTGATGTCTCCCTGTACCACCGTTACCGTCCGATCCATCAACTCGCTTCCTCCTCCTCGCATGGCTTCTCGCGCAACGACCACTGGGATTGACGTTACCGGGAGGGTGGGACACGCCTCGTGGCGAGGGCGGTAGGGTGACACGGTCCTCATCGGCGCCCAGTGACAGGGGGTAGGCGGGTCGGATGGCGAAACGGCTTAAGTACTGGGGATGGGGATACGAGGGGGACGGGCTCTCGGCGTCCGATCGGGACGCACTGCTCGCCACCCTTGCCGTCGGGCACGGGATAAACGCAACCGGAACAGGGGCTGCACCCGGGCTCGGCGACATATCGCTCCCCCTGCCCCGCCTGGCGCCGCCGCCGGCCCTCGTTCCCCTTTGCGCGCAGGACCCGTACCAGCGGGTGCTGCATAGCTTCGGGCAATCCCAGCCCGACTCGATCAGGATCTTCGCTCGGGACTTCGCCCATGCTCCCGACGTGGTCGCATACGCCCAGGACGAGGACGACGTGGCGGCCCTGCTGGAATGGGCGGGTGAGGAGGGGGCGGCTCTGATTCCGTTCGGAGGCGGCTCGTCGGTCGTGGGAGGGGTGACTCCGGACGTGGCCGACCGCTACGCGGGAGTCGTCACCCTGGACATGAGCCGTATGAACCGGGTTCTCGAGGTGGACACGCTGTCACGTTCGGCTCTCATCCAGGGCGGGGCGCGCGGGCCCGAGCTCGAGGCGGCCCTCAAACCACACGGGGTGACCCTCCGTCACTTCCCCCAGTCCTTCCAGCACTCCACCTTGGGGGGTTGGATCGCCACCCGCTCGGGAGGCCACTTCGCAACCCTGTACACCCACATCGACGACCTGGTGGAGAACGTGACCATGGTCACTCCTGCAGGGAGGATGGAGTCGCGGCGGCTACCGGGGTCGGGAGCCGGTCCGAGCCCCGACCGGCTACTCATCGGATCCGAGGGGTCGCTCGGGATCATCACCGAAGCCTGGGTGAGGGTCCAGGGGCGGGTCAGGTTCAAGGCCACGGCCGCCTTCCGCTTCCCGGACTTCGTCCAGGCCGCCGGAGCGGTGCGGGCCATCGCCCAGGCCGGCCTGTTCCCGGCCAACGTGCGGATCGTGGACGGGGTGGAGTTGGCGGTGAACGGGGCCGGGGACGGTTCGTTCACGCTGATGGTGGTCTCCTTCGAGTCGGCCGACCGCCCCGTGGACACGTGGATGGACATCGCAGAGGAGTGCGCCCTGGGCGAAGGCGGCGAGCCGGATGCCTATTGGCGGACCAACCCGGACGCCCACCTGATGGGAGCAGCGGGCGCATGGCGCGAGGCCTTCATCAGGATGCCCTACAACCGGGAGGTCCTCACGCCGCTGGGCATCATCTCCGACACCTTCGAGTCGGCCATCACCTGGGACCGTTTCGAGGCCTTCTACCACAACGTCCGGAAGGCCACCCACGATGCCATCCGCGAGGCGACCGGCGGCGAGGGCGCCGTGTCGTGCCGGTTCAGCCACGCCTATCCGGACGGGCCCGCCCCCTACTTCGCGTTCCATTGCTCGGCAGACCCGGGATCGATGCTGGACCAGTGGTGGGAGATCAAGCGCGCCGTCTCCGACGCGGTCATAGACAACGGCGGCACCATCACCCACCACCACGCCATCGGTCGCGACCACCAGCCGTGGTACGAGCGGCAGAGACCCCCGCTCTTCGGCGACGTGCTGGCCCGCGCCAAGAGACACCTGGACCCGAAGGGAATACTCAACCCCGGAGTGCTGGTAGCTCAGGACGGCTACGGCTCGAAGACGACTTGAATCGGGCCCTCGCCCCAGCGCCGGCTACAAAGGTCCCGAGCTGGTCGGTTACTGACCCGCCGGCGCTTCCGCCTCTCCATCGGATACCCCGGCCATCAGCAGGCCCAGTCTTTGCACGGTCGCTTCCTCCTGGTCCAGGATGCCCATGATCCGGCCCTCGAACATCACGGCGATCCGGTCGGAGAGGCCGATCACCTCGTCGAGATCCTCCGAGATCAGGAGGATGGCGATCCCCCCGGCCCGCTGATCCATCAGAACGGTGTGGATGTACTCGGCCGCCCCGATGTCGACCCCCCGGGTGGGTTGGGAGGCGATGAGTACCTCGGGTTCTCCGGAGAGCTCCCGGGCGATGATCAGCTTCTGGATGTTGCCTCCCGACAGGTTGGAGGTAGGCGTCTCCAGCGAAGGTGTCTTGACCGTGAACCGCCGGACCAGGTCGGAGCATCCGGTCTCGATCTCCTTGAAGTTGAGGAACCCTCGCCGGCTGGTCGGCGGCAGATCGTGGCTGGTGAGGATGAGGTTCTCGGCCACGCTGAACTCGCCGATGGCGCCGTCCCGCATCCTCTCTTCGGGGATGTAGGAGACTCCGAGCCGGCGGATCTCCTTGGGTGTCTTGGTGGTGGTATCGACTCCGTTCATGACGACGGTCCCGGAGGCGACCGGACGCAGACCGGCTAGCGCTTCGGCCAACTCGCGCTGCCCGTTGCCGGAGACCCCCGCGATTCCGACCACCTCGCCGCTGCGAACTTCCAGGTCGAAGCCGGTCACCGCCGGAGTACCGCGGTCTCCTAGGACCTCCAGGGCGCTGATCGCGAGACGCGCATCCGCGACATCGGACTCGCTCCGGTTAGGCGCCAGCCTCACCTCGCGGCCCACCATCATGTGGGCCAGCTGTTCCCGGCTGGTCTCCGAGGGAACCGTCCGGCCTGTCACCCGGCCCCCGCGCAGCACGGTGATCCGGTCGGACAGGCTCATGACCTCGTGCAGCTTGTGGGAGATGAACACCAGGCCGCGACCGCCGTCGGTCATCTGTCGCAACGTCACGAACAGGTCCTCGACCTCGGCGGGGGTGAGCACCGAGGTGGGCTCGTCGAGGATCAGCAGCGAGACATCCCGGTAGATGGCCTTCATGATCTCCACCCGCTGGCGCTCGCCCACCGCCAGCTGCCAGATGTAGGCGTCGGGATCGACCGCCAACCCGTAGATCTCGGACAGCTCCCTGATGCGTTGCTGGACCGGACTGAGATCCTGCAGCAGGCGCCGCCCGGACGGGAGCCCCAAGGCGACGTTCTCCGCCACCGTGAGGGTGGGTACCAGCATGAAGTGCTGGTGGATCATCCCGATGCCTTGCTCGATGGCATCGGACGGCGAGTCGATCGTCACCGGCTCCCCTCGGAGCCTTATCTCGCCCTCGTCGGCGTGATACAGCCCGTAGAGGATCTTCATCAGGGTGCTCTTGCCCGCCCCGTTCTCGCCGAGCAGCGTATGGACTTCACCGGGTCGCACGTCGAAGTCAACCCGGTCGTTGGCCACCACGCCGGGGAACCGCTTGGTGATCCCCTCCAACTCGAGGAGCGGCGCTCCGTCCGTGGTCGGTCGCACGGCTAGTGGTCTGTCTGTGAAGTGGCGGTGTGGTATGGCGTCGGCAGCGGTGTTCCTCGCAAGGCCCGCTGACGAAGGCGTACCCGCAGGGTACGTTGAGGAAGCGGAACGCAGCGACGCGACGCCGATGGCCGCCAGAGCACCCGGTTGTCTCGCAGACAGACCACTAGTGCCCCCGTTCGAATGGTCGGGTGAGCGCGGACGGCTGGCCGGTGCGGCGGGAGACGAGCACCAAGACCAGGATGGTGAGAACGGCCGGGAACATGCCCACGATGCTGGCGGTGGTACCCACCACGATGCCGAGGGTCTTCCATTGCAGGACGGTGGCGGACACCAGGCCGAACACCATGGCGCCGGCCATCACTCCGGTGGGCCGCCAGGCGCCGAAGTAGACCAGTGCTATGGCGATGAACCCGTGCCCGTTGGTGAGGTTCTGCTGGAAGATCCCGAGCTCGAGGGCCAGCGCTCCGCCGGCCAGACCCGCCATGGCGTTGCCCACGAAGATGGTGATGTAGCGGGTCCGGTTCACGCTGACACCGAGGCTGTCGGCCGCTTCGGGGGTCTCCCCGACCGCCCTGACGTTCAGTCCGAACGGGGTCCGGTTCACGACGAACCACAGGACGGGCACCAGCAGGAAGGCCACGTAGACGAGGATGTTCTGGTGGAAGAGAACCTCACCCACCAGAGGCAAGTCCCCTAGTAGGGGCAGGGCGACATCCCCCAGACCGTCAATCGGAGTGGGCGTTCCGACCTGCTTCTGGAACAGGAGGTCGCTGAGGCCCAGACCGAAGATGAAGATGCCGATGCCGCTTATACCCTGCTCGGCCTTGAGGGCGAGCGTCACCACCCCGTACACGACTCCCATCACCCCGCCGACCACCAGGCTGACCAGTATCCCGAGCACGACGCTGTCGGTGCGGAGGGTTGCGTAGTAGGCGCCGTAGGCGCCGAGCAACATGACTCCCTCCACCCCCAGGTTGAGCACTCCGCTGCGCTGGCTGAGGGTCTCGCCCAGAGCCGCCAGCAAGAACGGCGTGGCGAGCCGGATCCCCGAGGCAAGGGTCGCGAGCAGGACCGAGACGGTCAGAAAATCGGTCACGGAGGATCCGCCCCATCGGGGGTCTGCTGATCGTCACCAGCCGGGTCGTCGGTGGTCTCTTCCTTCCCGGCCATCCCGGAGACCGCTTGAGAGAGCCGGATCCGGGCCTGGAGGCTGCTGACCACGAACACCACGACCAGACCGTTGAGGGCAAGGATCAACGCAGCAGGGACCTGCACGGCTCGTTGCAGGGCGTTGGCGCCGACCAGGAGCGCCCCGAACAGGAACGAGGCCGGGATCGTCCACAGGGGATGCAGACCGCCGAACAGCGCCGCCACTATCCCGTTGAACCCGGCCGCTCCCGTGAACGTGGTTGCGCCGCCGTCGGTCGCCAGCCGGTGCCCCTCGCTGCCGAACACCAGCGTCACCCCGGCCAGCCCGCACATGGCGCCGCTGTACATGAAGGCCAGCACCACATTGCGCTTCACCGACATCCCAGCGTAGAGCGACGCGAAGGGATTGTGTCCCGCGGCGCGGAGGCGGAGACCCTGGGTGGTGCGGAACAGCACCACGTAGCAGACCACCGCCATCAACACGGCCACGACCACGCCGAGATGCAACCGGGTTCCTCCGGGGAGGATCGGAAGGTCGGCGTTGGCGCTGAGCCGCTCCGTGTGGGGAATCCGGGAACCCTTCTCGATCTCGCCCGGATCCATCAGAGGACCCCTGAGCAGGAGGTTCA
Organism: bacterium; assembly: GCA_028821235.1. NCBI lineage: Bacteria > bacterium. The sequence continues at coordinate 39,904 of JAPPGV010000089.1, read as the reverse complement.
GGATCTGGACGGCGATGATGTTGAGCATGATGGTGCTCAGGATCTCGTTCACCCCCGCGTACGACTTGAGGGTGCCCGCCATCCCGCCCCAGATGGCGCCACCTATCGCCCCGAACAGGAAGGCCAGGGGCAGCAGGAGAAAGCGCGGTAGGTCGGGAACGGCCAGGACCACCAGAGTGGCGAGGATGGCCCCGGCGATGATCTGGCCTTCACCACCGATGTTGATGACGCCGGTCCGGAAGGCCACGCTTATACCCGCGCCCACCAGCAGCAACGGCATCGCCTTGAGCGCGCTGTTGGCCAGGTTCTTCGTACCGCCGAACGCGCCTTCGATCAGCGCCGCATAACCGGTCAGCGGATTCGCTCCGAGGATGACCAGCGTGACGGCGCCGATCAGAGCGGCTGCAAGCACCGCCCCTACGAGGACGCCCGGCCCGGCGAGGCGAGCCAGCAGGAGCCTGCGGTCAGGTTTCAGAGGCGCCTCCGTATCGGATCAAACCCGTCCGGCGGAACCCACGGAACGCGCCGAGGGTTCCGCCGGACAACGACTGCCACCGTACGGTTCCGGTGGTGTCGTGTCTCCAATCTCCGTCTACTCGATACCGGTCGAGATGGATCCGTCCTTGATGCCCGCTTCCGCAGCATCCGCGGCGGCCCGGACAGCTGAGTCGAGCGAGAAACCGGGGTTGTAGGCCATGGTCAGACCACCGTTGTTGAAGTCGGCGGTAATGACCCTCCCGTTCAGCTCCCCTGCCAGCAGATCCTCCACTATCTGGCCGAGCTGGAAGTCCCAGTTGTAGATCTGGGAGGCGACCACGATCTCCTCACCGAGGGGAGTCTGATCGGACTGCGAGCCGAACCAGAGGACACCGTGTTCCCTGGCTACTCCGGTTGCCCCCACGGTCATCTGGGAAACGCCGGTCAGGACATCGGCCCCCGCCTCGAGATGGGCCTGTGCCGCCTCGGCAGCCAGGGCCACATCGCTGAACGAGTCGATGTAGTTGACGTTGACGGTGATCCCCGGGTCGACCGAGGCAACACCGACCACGAACCCGTCGATGTAGGCCTTGATGTCTCCGACCTCGATCGGACCCACCACGCCGATGATGTTCGACTCGGTGAGGTGGGCGGCCATGACGCCGTTGATGTATCCGCCCTGATCCGACTTGACGCTGTAGGAATACACGTTGGACAGCCCGAATGTGTCCCGGCTGGTCCCCCAGGCGAAGTAGGTGTCCGGGTAGTCCGGGGCGATCTCCGACAGCGAACCCCCGAACTGGGAGCCATGGGCCAGCACGATGTCGAAGCCGTCCTCCGCGTACCCGCGGATGGCGACGGCGGCATCCTCGATGACGAACGTGCCGTCGGTGATGTCGACCTCGATGTTGTAGTCCTCGCCGAGACGGTTGAGGGAGTCGACCATGCTCTGGGTGAAGGCCAGGTCGTTCGACGCGCTGGGTCCGACCATCGCGATCCGGATCGGATCGTCGGCTGAACGGCCGGCGTCCTCCTCTTCAGCGCAGGCGGCCATGGCCAGGGCGAACGCCAGCAACCCGACCAGCCAGCCGCGCCGGCCCATGAAACTCCTCAAGATGGACATATCGTTCACTACCTCCTGTGTAGCTTGCACAGAACTTCTAGGAGGATAGGCGCTCGGATATGAGACGGCCCGCTCGTTCCAGCGATTCCTCGGAGAACCCGATCCTGACCCCGCTGAAGTCAGGGCCGCGGGTTGCATCCAGCGCGAGGCGCGACGTGGTGCCCTCGACGGACGACGACGGATCGAGCGGGCTACCCGGCAGGCCATCGACCACGAAGAGGTCGCCCGCGGGTTGGAAGTGGGTGGCCAGCGCCCATAGAACCTCGGAGTCGTCGGTGACGTCGATGTCGTCATCCACCGCGATCACCGTCTTCAGGTAAGGGTCCCAGCCCAAAAGACCGAGCATCACCTGGCGGGCCTCGCCCACGCGGCGCTGCCGGAGCCTCACGTAGCAGTGGAAGTGGCTGCCCGAGTTGGGGTAGTGGACAGCGGCTACACCCGGGAACCTTCCCTTGAGCTTCTCCGCCATCTCGGACTCTCTGGGGATGCGGGCCAGGTTGAGGTGCTCGTTCGAGTTGCCTCCAACCACGTCGAGAAGAAGGGGATCGCGCCGGGAGCACATGGCCTCCACGCGGAAGAGGCTGTTGGTGGACCGGTCGGACGAGTACCCGGTGAACTCCCCGAACGGACCCTCCTCGACGCGGGCCTCCGGGTCGATCACCCCCTCGAACAGGAAGTCGGCGGTGGCGGGAACCCGGATCCCGTAGCGGGGTGATCGCACCACCTCGAGAGGCGCCCCGAACAGACCACCCGCCACCTGGCGCTCGTCCACGGTCATCGGCACCCGGGCGGAAGCGGCCAGCATGAACAGGGGATGCCCTCCGAGCACCATCGCCACCCGGAGCGATTCGCCACGCTCGGCAGCGGCCTTCAGCATCCGCCAGAGGTCCCCTCGGGAGTGGAGGCTGGTGGCGAACTCGGTGGGCGAGTGGACCATGGCCCGGTGGTAGCTGAGGTTGCCGATCCCGTCGGCGTCCTCGGCCACGATGATCCCGCTGGTGATGTAGGGCGCCCGGTCGGTGGCGAAGTGGGTGAGGAGGGGGAAGGTACGGAGGTCGATGGCGTCGCCCTCGGTCACGCGTTCCAGCACCGGGCCGTCTCCCACATCGACGGGCTCCATGAGGTGCTTGGCGCTGGCCTGGTAGGCGTCGTGCAGGCTCCGCAGATCCGCCCCCAGCATTCGAGCTATCCGGCGGCGGCACCCGAACAGGTTGGTGACCACCTCGTACGGGATACCGTCGATGCGCCTGAACCGGAGCATCTGGTCGTGGCCCGCTGCGGCCAGCTCCCACACGACGCTGGTCACGTCCTGGGAGTCGGGCACCGGCTCGGTGAAACTGAGGACATCCTCCGGGAACGAGCGCTCGTACACCGAGACGAAGTCATGGAGGTCCTGGCTCGCAGTGAAGTCCGGGGCGGTCACGTAGGACTCCTCACATCTCTGTCCACCACTTCCCGGCGGGCTAGTCGATGGCACGCCCGTGGCTGCCGGCTGCCAGCTGCGCCTTGGCTGCCTCGACAGACTGGGGCGGTGCGGTGGGCTGGATTCCCACCAGCCGGGCGATGTTGTTGCCCATGTAGTCCTCGAGCCGGTCCTCGTCGATACCCAAGCCCTGCGGAGGCTCGTGGCACAGCACTTCTAGGTGGGTCAGCCACATACCCGGGTCGTTGGGAGGTGAGTCCGTGCCGAACACCAGGCGATCGCGCGGCATCTCCTTGGCGAACTCGACGATCCGAGATTGGAGCAGCCATCCCGACTCGCCGTAGACGTTCGGCGAGTCCATGATCATCCAGAAGGCCTCGAAGCAGTACACGCCGCCTGTCTGGACACCGAAGTGGCCGATGATGAAGTTCACGTTGGGGAACTCGCGGATGATCGGATAGAACTGGGTGGGAATGGAGTAGGGACCGTCACCGGTGTGGAGCAGGACCACCACGCCGAGCTCGTCGCACTTCTGGAGCGGAGGGCGGAGCCAGTCGAGGGCCCGGTCGGGACGGTAGGCATGCATGTTGGCGTGCAGCTTCATCATCTTGAAGCCGTATTCCTTCACGTGGAACTCGAGTTCGGCCGCGCCGTTCTCGGGCCCGAATCTGGGGTTGTAGTTGAAGTTGCCGATGAAGCGGTCGGGGTACTTCTGGGTGAGTTCCGCGATGTAGGCCATGTAGTCACGGATACCCTCCCGGCCCCCGCGGCTGCCCTCATTCCAGACCGTGTTGCCCGGGGGAGGCTGGATGAAACCCATGTCGATCCGGCGAGGCTTGCCGTTGATCCAGTAGGGACCGTCCATCATCTCGAGCATGCGCTCCCCGTTGAACGGCTCCCCCGTATGGCGCCACGCCTGGTCGACTACGTTGGTGGGATGGAGGTGGGTATCGATTATCACTTTGAGGTTTCCTCCGACTCGCTAAGCACACGCGGCAACCCGGTCAGACTAGCGGTCGAGGGCCGGCCTCCGGGTCTCGCTACGATTCCGACGGAACCAGCGAACGGATGGGCAAGCGGATGGCTGACACGGACGGAGACGACACGCCGACGGCCTGGCTCATAAGGGCCGGGAGACGCGGCGGAAACGAAGACTTCAACCTCGAAAAGGGCCTTGCCGGCCTTGATTGGCGCGCTATCCCCGACCTGAAGCTGGTGGCAAGCCGAGACGAGTTGGAAAGGCTGATCCGCGACGCGAGTCCGGATGCCAAGGAGAGGTCGATCTCAGTACAAACCAACCAGCTCTGGAGGTTCAAGACCGAGGTCCGGGTAGGCGATCTGGTGGTGTTGCCACTCAAGACAACCGGTCAGATCGCACTGGGCACGGTAACCCGGGCGTACTGGTACCGAGACGCAGAGGACCCGTACAACCGCCATGTGGTATCCGTGGACTGGAAGCGGACCGACCTGCCACGTTCCGAAGTCGGACAAGACCTACTTTATTCACTTGGCTCGCTGCTCACATTCTGTGCCATAACCCGAAATGACGGAGCCAGGCGGCTGCGCAAACTGATGTCCGGGGATCGAGATCCTGGGAGCCGGTCGCAGGACGATCTGGAGGCCGACGGTGGCGACGGACCCGTTACAGCCGAAGCGCCTGACTCTCCCGAAGGTGTGGATCTCGAAGGATTCGCCAGAGACCGAATCCGGGAGTTCATTGGGCAGAAGTTCGCCGGACATGAACTCAGCCAGTTGGTGGCCAAGATCCTGGAGGCCGAAGGGTTCACCACCGAGCCTTCGCCGCCTGGCCCTGACGGTGGCATAGACGTGTTTGCCGGACGCGGCCCGCTTGGCCTCGATAGCCCTCGCATAGTCGTGCAGGTCAAGTCCGGCGAGACTCCGGTCAGCGCGCCGGTCCTCCGGGAACTCAAAGGTGTGGTGAGTGCCCAGGGTGCCGATCAAGGTCTACTGGTCGCCTGGGGAGGGGTCACCAGGACCACGCGACGTGAGCAGCGCGAGCAGTTCTTCCGAGTGCGGGTATGGAGCGCCGAAGACCTGATGGACGCTGTGTTCCGCAACTACCACAAGTTCGACGAGGAACTACAGGCAGAACTGCCACTCAAGCAAGTCTGGACTCGAATAGAGGAAACAGAGGACTGAATACGTCGGCGGCCTGGCCTACAGAGAGCGGAAGATTCTCGGCGGGCGTAGCGGCGGGATAACGATTCAGGTCTTGATCGCGCCACGGAGGCGGGGTACAGCCAGGGCGAGAGCGAGGATGAGCAGCATCGGCAGGGCCGCGGTCGCGCTCAGCCAGCTGTATCCGACCGAGCCCATCAGCACGCCCGAGGCGACGCTTCCCAACATGACCATCGTCCACGCGGCCGAGTCGGCCCATCCCTCTACGACCTGGCGGACCCCGGGCGGGGCGGATGTGAAGAGCATGGAGCTGCTGGCGAGGAAGGAGCAGTTCCAACCCAGTCCGAGCACGAACAAGCCCAAGGCCAGCACGAAGAGTCCGTCGTAAGGTGCCGTGCCCGTCAGGAGGAGAGAGACCACGGTCAGGCACATGCCCATCCCCAGCATGGGGAGGCGTCCCAGGCGGTCGACCAGCTTGCCCACGAGGGGGGCGAAGGCGAACATCCCCACCGCGTGGACCGACAGCACCAAGCCAACCGCGTCGAGGCCGTAGCCGGCGTCCTCTATGCGGAGGGGGGTGGCAGTCATTACCAGGACCATGGCGCCCTGCGCGGACAGAAGGGCCAGGATGGTGAGCTGGACAGCCGGAAGGCGCAGGGAGGCGCCCACCGTTCCGCCTGGCTCGGGGCGGACCGCGGAGGTCACCGCCACCTTGGAAGGGTCGGGGCGCAGCCCGACCCAGAAGATCACCCAGGACAGGGAGAAGGCCACGGTCGCCAGCAGGAAAGCCCCACCGTAAGGCGTGCCCAACCACTCCTGCGTCAAGCGACCGACCCGGTCCACCAGGCTGGCGCCGATCACGGACCCTATGGTCGCCGACCACACCAGGAGGCCCATCGCCTTGCCTCGCTCGGAATCTTCGGCCAACTCGGCGGCAACGTAGCGGGCCAGGTGGATGGCGCCCACGCCCGCTCCCATCAGGATCGCCCCACCGACCAGCACCCAGTACCAGCCGGCTGTGACGCCGATAAGCTCCAGCGCCGCGCCGCAGGCGGAGACCGGCGGGCCTGCCACCATGATGAACCGGCGCCCGTAACGGGTGCTCAGCCGTCCCAACACGTTGGTTCCCAGCGCCTGGCCGAGGGCGCCGGCAGCCAGCGGCAGCCCCGCCATCATGGTGGACCCGCTCAGGGAACGCGCCGCCACGGTCGCTACGGCAAGGGTGGCCACGAAGGCCAGCCAGGCCAGGACCGCCCCCGAGAACAGCACGTAGGCCAGACGGCGGCGCACGGCGGCGAGTTCGGAGCGGGTAGCCCGGAGCGGTGCTGACTTCGTCATGCGTGCTTCAGGGCGCCGGCCCGGGCCGCTGGTCGGATGCGGATGTCAGCGGATTCGCTCCGCGATGGCCGCTCCGACTTCGTCGGTGCTGTTGGTGCCGCCCATGTCCCGGGTCCCTACCTCCCCCTCCGCCAGCACCTCTGTGACTGCGGCGCCCACGGCATCGGCTGCGCCATGCTCGCCCAGGTGGTCCAGCATCATGCGAACAGCCTCGATCGACGCGATGGGGTTCACCCGCCGCTGACCGGTGTACTTTGGCGCCGAACCGTGGATCGGCTCGAACATCGACGGGAACCTGTGCTCGGGGTCGATGTTCCCGCCGGCCGCGAAACCCATGCCCCCCTGGAGCATGGCCCCGAGGTCGGTGATGATGTCGCCGAACAGGTTGGAGGCCACCACCACGTCGAACCACTCCGGGTTCTTCACCATCCACATCGACAGGGCGTCCACCAGCGCCATGTCCGTCTCTACGTCCGGATAGCCGGCCGCCACCTCGTCGAACACCGTGTCCCAGAACACCATCGAGTAGTTGAGGGCATTGGACTTGGTGCAGTTGGTGACCCGTCCCACCGGCGCCTCGGATCCCAGCTTGGCCCGCCGGCGAGCCAACTCGAACGAGTAGCGCATGACCCGCTCGCATCCCTTGTAGGTGAAGACCGCCGTCTGCAATGCCACCGCGTCCGGGGTGCCGGCCTTGAACACCCCTCCCTGGGCGGCGTACTCGCCCTCGGTGTTCTCCCGTACCACCACCATGTCCAGGGTCTCGGGCGTGGCGGTGCGGATCGGGGTGCCGACCCCCGGGTACAGGCGGATCGGGCGCAGGTTGACGTACTGGTCGAACCCCCGCCGTATCCCCAGGATCAACTCCAGAGACAGGTGATCCGGGACCTTGGACACGTCGCCCACCGACCCCAGGAAGATGGCGTCGAACCCCGACAAGGTGTCCAGGTAATCGTCGGGCATCATCTTGCCGTCGGCCAGATACCGGTCGCAACCCCAGTCGAACCACTCCGTCTCCACGCCGAAGTCATGGGACCGCGCCGCCGCCCTAAGAGACCGCTCCGCCTCCTCCGACACCTCCGGACCCACACCATCCGCCGGGATCACCGCTACCCGATACACACCCAATACCCCTCACTCGCCATACCCGCGCACCGTACACCGCAAGACAGTCCGGCTCAAACCGTCAGTGGGCGGTGGTCAGCGGTCAGTGGTAAGTGGAATCCAATATCGACTAGCAACTAGCAACCAACAACTAGGAACGAGCTAGAAAGCGCAGGGCGGCGAGGGCGTAGATGAGCGCGGCCTGGTTGACCCCGTACATGGCGAGGCGTTCGTTGGGGGCGTGCGCCCGTGGCACCAGACCGGGTCCGAAGGCGGCCACGGTGGGGATGCCGGCGATGCCCTGGAAGCTGAGCGCGTCGGTGGCGCCCGGAAAGACAGCCGGCTCCACGCGCTTGCCGAGCACGCGGTGGGAGGCGTGCTGGAGGGCGGTCACGGCCGGGTGGTCGGATGGAATCTCAGTGGCCTCGCTGGCGCCCACCATCTTCAGCTTGGCGTCGAGGCGAGGATTCTCGGCCATCGCGCGATCCAGGAAGTCCTCCAGGTCGGCTGTGATGCTCTTCTCGTTCATGCCCGGCACCAGGCGGATGTCCGACGAGAACCGGGCGTTGCCCGGGTAGACCCCGTAGAAGACCCCTCCTTCGACCATCACCCCGATGCTCACGGTCGGCCGCGTGCCATCGAGGGGGTGGGGCCGGTAGGTGAGGTGGTCGAGCAGTTCCTCATGCATCTTGGTGATCAGCCAGGCCATCTCCGCGGTGGCGTTGACCGGGTCGAAACGATCGGACACGCTGGAGTGCATCTGGGTTCCCACCACCTCGATGTCGAAGAGGGCGGACCCCCGGGAGACGATGCCGATGCTCTCCCACTCCGCGGTCACGCCGCACGGCTCGCCGATGATGGCGGCGTCGGCCTCCAGATGACCCTGCTCGGCCAGCCACTTCGAACCCAGGGTCGAACCCCCCTCCTCGTCCGCGGTCAGGACCAGATGCAGCTCTCCGGCCCAGCCGCCCACGCGGGCCAGAGCCGCCCCGGCGTAGACCATGGCGGCGATGGAAGCCTTCATGTCTCCCGATCCCAGGCCGTGGAGGACACCGCCGAAGACAGCCGCATCGTACGGATACACCCGCCAGCGGGACAGGTCACCGGGCGGCTTGGTGTCGAGATGGCCGGACAGGATCAGGGTCTTGCCCGGTCCGTGGCCGGGAACCCGGACCATCAGGTTGGGGCGGGTAGGCTCGGCGCTCAGCACGGTGATGTCCGGCACCCCGAGCTCCACCAGCCTCTCCTCGACCAGCCGGGCGACCGCTCGTTCGTCCCCGGGTGGAGTGGGGCTGGGGGTGGCGATGAGGCGGCGGGCGAACGCAAGTTGTTCGTCGGCGGTGGCCCTGAGGAAGGCGAGGGCCTCCTGTTCGTGGCGTGCCCGGGCGCCGCCGGCATCCGGCATCGAGTCCGTCACATCGCCGCCCGGTCGTGCGGGTACAGCGGCTTCGGTGCGTGCCGGAACTCCAAGTGCTCCAGCCTGGGAGTGCTCGGACCGGGAAGGTCGAGGGTGACGGCCTCCGCTGCCGATCCGGGGAAGTTGGCCCGGTAGTCGCTGCAGGACCGCACGATCAGCACGTCCGCCCGATCAGGCTCGAGCCCGGCATGCCTCCAGGTGGCGGGATCGGCGGTGATCGAGGGGGCCGAGCTGACGAGCAGGTGATGGTTGCCGGTGACGATCACCGCCCACTCCCCCATCGATACCTCCCGGCCGGTGAAGGAACGGCCGGTAAGCCGGTAGGCGCCAGAGCCGGCCGCCGTAACGGTGCCCTCAATCTCGACCGGGACCACAGATTTCTCGAAGGCGCCCCCCACCGCAATCCGGACCCGCCCTCCGACCTCGTTGTGGCACCGGCGGGAGACCTCAGGATCGAGAACCGAATGGAACACCACCAGATCGGGGGCGTGGCGGGCCCCCTCGGTGACCATCACGGGATCGTCTCCGGGCGCGCCGGCGGTCGGGCAGTCGGCGGTATGGGCCATTACGAAGGGCCGGCAGTCCGACTCCCGGGCCGCCCGGAAGGCCTCCTCCGGAACCATCAGGCGGGGCGTGGTCATCCGGTCGCGCCTGCGCCACACCTCGCCGGCGAGTTGCTCGGCCAGCAAGCCGGCGCCCGTCAGGTCGCCATCGGTGACCACCAGAACGCCCAGACCGAGCTCGGGAACGTCGAGCCAGGGCTGGACCGGGAACAGCGACACGTCCAGGACCGGGCCCCCGGTTCGGGAGTCGGCCAGGCTCCGAACCTCCGACATGGGCCCCATGTCGGTCCGCATGCCCTCCGCCGGGACCAGCATGGGTCGCTTGGCCAGGGCCATGACCGGCACTACCTCGCCCCGGACGGTCTTGACCACCAGGCGGGCGATCCGCTCACCCGTCGAGGCCATGTCGACATGCGGCTCGGTGTGGTACCCGACCATGATGTCGGCCAGCTCGACCATCCGCTCCGTCACGTTGGCGTGGAGGTCCAGGCAGACCCCGAGCGGAACGGACCCGATCCGGCGGCGCGCCACCTCGATCAAGGCCGCGTCGGCGTCGAAGACCGATCCGGCCACCATCGCACCGTGCAACGACAGCACCAGCGCGTCGAGGGGCAGGGCTCGCTCCAGTTCCCGGTCCAGCATCCCGGCCAGGTACTCGAACGTCTCGTCCGTAACCCGACCGGAGGGAAGAGCCCACCCGGCCAGCAGCGGGACCACCTCGGCGCCCATCTCTTCGAGCCCTGCTACCGCTCCGGCGAACTCGGTGTTCGTTCCGGCCAGGGTCCGGAGCGCCTCCTCGCCCGACAGGACGGTGTAGTCCTCCCGGACCGTCGACTTGGGGCTGAAGGTGTTGGTCTCCTGGACCAGGGATGCCACCCCGATGCGAGGACCGGCCACGTCAGTGGTCTGTCTGTGGAATGGCGGTGTGGTATGGCGTCGGCAGCGGTGTTCCTCGCAAGGCCCGCTGACGAAGGCGTACCCGCAGCGGTACGTTGAGGAAGCGGAACGCAGCGACGGGGCACCGGTGGCAGCCAGAGCACGCCAAGCTGTTTCGCAGACAGACCACCAGGTCAGCCCGGCGGCGTGAGCGACACGGGCTGGTTCGACTCGGCCGAGCGCTTGGCGGCATCCACGATGGCGTGGGCGTTACGGGCCATTCCGAGCGTCACCTCGGGAGGGCGGCCATCCAGCACCGCCCGGATGAAGTGATCCAGCGAGCCTGCCAGGTCGCCGCTCACCCGGTCGCGGCTCACCGGCCAGTGGGTCAGGTCGGGATGCGTGAACCCCTCACGGTCCGCTATGGCCAGGCCGTGATTGGATCCGTCCACGAACACACCTCCCCCTGTCCCGACCAGCTGGAGTGAGGCGTCCAGCAGCGCCGGGATGGTGGGCGGTAGCACCCAGCTGATCTCGAGCGAACCGATGACACCGTTCTCGAACCGCACCAGCACCATGGCCGCGTCATCATGGCCGTAGGGAGCCGACCGGCGGGAGATGGTCTCCGCATACACCCTGGTGACCGGGGAGTCCGCCAGCCAGGCCATCACGTCCAGGTCGTGGATGCCGGTGGAGATCAGGAGATCGGTCCAGACACCGTAGATGTCGGCGCCCAGGGACGAACCGCGCCGGCGCGCGAAGATGGTATGGACATCACCCATGCGCCCTGAGGCGACCGCGGCCTTGGCCTCCGAGTAGCGGGGATCGAAGCGCAGGATGAAGTTGACCATGGTCAGCACTCCGGTCTCCTCGAGATCTTTGATCAGGCGGTCGGCGCCGGCCAGCGAGGGCGCCAGGGGCTTCTCCAGCAACAGGTGCTTTCCGGCCCTCGCCAGCTGCATGGCGATCGGATAGCGATGGTGCTCCGGCACGGAGACGGACGCGGCGGCGAGATCGCACCCCTCCAGCAGGTCGGTGACCTCGGTGAACCAGGGGACGCCGAGCTGCTCCCCCACCGTCCGGGCCGCGTCCGCGCTGGCGTCGACCACCCCCACAAGTTCGGCCAGCGGATGCTCGGCGTAGATGCGGGCGTGGAGCGAGCCGATCATCCCCGTCCCGACCACGGCGGTGCGTAACCGGTTCACGACAGATCCCCGGCAGGGGCGAAGACCCGGTCGTGGCCGGGCATCACCCGGGTGGGCGCCAACGACTGGATCCGGTCGAGGCTGGCGTTCAGCCCCCGGAGTTGGTCGTCGGTATACCAATGCGAGAAGGACCGCTCCGAATACTCGCGGCGGGTCATGACCGTGTCACCGGCCACCAGGACCCGCTCCCCCGACTCCGACTCGGCCATCACGCTGATGTGGCCGGGGGTGTGTCCCGGGGTCGAGATAGCCACCAGGCCGGGCATGATCTCCAGCTCGCCGCCGCGCGGCACCTCGATCAGGTCGCCCATGACGGCCAGCCGCCGCTCGGTCTCCTCCGGCCCGTAGATCTCCTCGCAGAAGTCGACCTCCCCCTGGCCCATAACCAGGTCGGCGCCGGGAATCCGGAAGGCGCTGCCCATGTGGTCGTGATGGCAGTGGGTACAAACCACGTAGTCGACGTCGGCGGGTGTGACCCCGAAACGGGCCAGGCCGATACCGAGCTGGCCGTAGAAACCGGTGTGATGGTTGCCCGGGTCCACCAGGACGGTCTTCGGGCCCCGGACCAGCACGGTGGTGGACACCGGCAGGAAGCCCAGGTTGGAGTCGAACAGGCTGGATTCGGCCGGGTCGATGCCCATCATCCGCTCCATGCGGTCCAGCACCGCGTCGGTGTCGGCGGCGAAGTGGTACACCACCTCGTCGTCCAGCAGGCTGAACCTCAGCACCACCGGCTGTATCACCACGTCTATCTGGTTCGGCATCTGCCATGCCTCCCTTCGTTCGGGTCGAGCCGGTCCGACCGGCGGCTCATCGTTCCACCCCCGCAGTGATGACCTCGGTGATGTTCCGCTGGAAAAAGGCCGTGATGAGGATCACCGGCAGCGCGGTCATCACGGTGGCCGCCGCCAACTGCCCGATCTCGATATCCATCGTAGAGCGGAACAAGCCCAGCGTGACGGTCATCATCGACAGGTTGGACGTGAAGAGCAGCGGGGTCAGGAACTCTATCCAGGCCAGCACGAACCCCAGGAGCAACCCGGCGAAGATCCCGGGCCTGAGTAAGGGCAGGACGATGCGGAGGATCAGCTGGGCCAGGCCGGCGCCGTCGATCAGAGCCATCTCCTCCACCGAGACGGGGATGGCCCGCACGAACGATCCCATGATCCAGACCATGAACGGGAGGGTGAAGGCCACGTAAGGCAGGACCAGGCCGACGTAGGTGTCGCGCAGGCCCAGCTGCACCACCGTGATGAAGAGCGGCATGATGAAGAGGAGCGTGGGCAACACGTAGATGGCCGCGAAACCACCCAGGATCAGGCGGCGGCCCGGCACCCGCATGCGGTTGAGGGCGTAGGCGGCGGGCACCGCGATGGCCACGGTCACCACGGCGGTAGCGATCGCCACGACCAGGCTGTTGACCATCGACTCGGCAACCGGGACGCCGGACGAGGCGGAGAAGATCCGGGTGTAGTGCTCGGTGGTGATGTAGGTGGGGACGAACGCCACGTCAGCCGAACGGATGTCCCGCTCGGTCTGGGTGCTGGTGAGGATTATCCCGTAGAGAGGGAACGCCATCACGATGAGCACCACCGCCGCCCCGACATACGTTGCGGCCCGGCGGACGACCCGGCCCGGAGCGGCTCCGACCATGGTCACGCCCCCGCCAGCCTTCGGGCACGGACCAGCATCCAGCCCAGCCCGGCGATGGCGAGCACCGTCAGCGCCGAGAGCAGGTAGGCCGTCGCCGCCGCGCTCCCGAAGTCGAACTGCTCGAAACCCTGACGGTAGACCAGAAAGTTCAGGGTGGTGGTGGCCCGGCTGGGTCCTCCCCTGGTCAGGACGAAGATGGTGTCGAACACCTTCATCGCCCAGACGAACAGGAAGATCACCACCGGTATGACGACCGGCAACATGAGCGGCAGCGTGATGTGGCGCAGCGTTCGCCATGACCCGGCCCCGTCAATGGCGGCGGCCTCTTTGACGGTCCGGGGAACGATCTGGAGCCCGGCCAGCAGGAAGATGGTTGCAAAGGGGATCCAGCGCCATACCTCGGCGATCAGCACCGAATGAAGGGCGATGCCCTGCCCGCCCAGCCAGATGATGTCCCCCTCGCCGCCGAACGCCCTGATCAGCCCGTTCAGGAAGCCGAACTCGGCATGGAACATCTGCACCCACAGCACTCCCGAGGCCACCGGCGGGACCGCCCAGGGCAGGAGCACGGTCACCCGGACCAGGCCCCGTCCCAGGAAGGTCTTGTTGAGCAGAAGGGCGATGGCGAATGACGCGACCACCGTGACCAGGCAGAGCATCAACCCGAAGTAGAGGGTCGTCCAGGTGGCCTCCCAGAACGCCCCGCTCCCGAGCTGGTCGATGAAGTTGTCGAGGCCGACAAACCGGACGATCCGGAACCGGGGCGACAGGTCGATGGCCGACAGGCTGTACGCGACCGTGGTGATGGCCGGGTACGCGTACACGCCGGCCACGATCAAGACCGCCGGGGCCACCAGGGCAATTGCTGCCCGGCGACCCCGGCGGCTTCCTGTCCGGATTGTTTCCTCCGCCCGGACTTCTCCAGTCATGTCGTCAGGAGGCGGCGAGATTACTCCTCGTCCTGCCTCCGGGCCGCGGTGGCGGCCGCGGCAGCGTCGTCCAGCGCCTGCTTGGGTGCCTTGTTGCCGGCCAGGACCTCGTGGATCTCATCGGCCAGCATCTGGGTCCAGCGAGGACGATCCTCCGACCACCCGCCGTCCACGGGATACTCGTATGCCTTGGCGAGGGCCGGGTAGAACGGGAAGGCCTCCACGATGTCGGGTTCCTGCAGGATTCCCGAATAGATGGATCCCCACCCGCCCATCGCCACCACCCGCTGGCCCTCGCGGGAGGTGATGAGATCGAGCAGGCGCCATGCCTCGTCCTTGTTCTCGGCGTAGACCGGAACTCCGAAGAACTCGGAGCCGTCCACCGATCCACTGGTCACCACCGCCGGGTTGGGGGCGAAGGCGCTGTGACCGGCCAAACCGGGCGCCGCGTCGGGAATGGCCGCCACACCGGCCACGAACGGCCAGGAGATGAACATGCCCCTGGTGCCTTCGAAGAACCCGGGAGTGGCGTCGAACACCCACGTGTAGGTGGTGACGGCCGGGTCGATGACCTGGTGGGTATGCAGCAGGTCGTAGAGCTTCTGCAGGGCCTCGACCCCGGCCTCCGAGTTCCACGCCGGTTGGGACTCCTCGTCGAGGAAGCTCCCGCCGTGCATGTTGAGCATGCCGCCCCACGTCCACAGGACATGCTTGTCGGCCCAGGCGTCCGTATATCCGTAGTACTGCACGCCGTCCCGCTCGCCGGTCATGGCCTTGGCATACTCGACGAAAGTGTCCCAGGAGTTGGGCGTGGAATGCCAGTCGGTCGGGGCATCCGGATCGAGTCCGGCCTGCTCCATCAATTGCTTGTTCCAGTGGAGCAACTGGCTGCCCATGGTCCACGGTACGGCGAGGGTGTTGCCTCCGACTTCCACCGCTCCCATCCCCCTGGTCAGCAGGTCTCCTTCCGGACGGACCCGCTCATCCATGAAGATGCCGGCGTTGGTCAGCCAGCCGCGGTTGCCCAACTCGGCGCCGAGCTCGGCGGTGACGAACACCGCATCCCATGGGGAGCTCTGTGCCAGGAACGAGGTGGTGAGCTTGCTCCGGAGGTCGGGAGTGGTGACCTCCTCGATGGTGGGTGCGAACCCGACCGAACCCTGATGCTGCTCGAGAAGGGCCTTGACCGGATCCATGTGGGTGCCGATCAGGACGCCCAGGTTGCCGGTGAAGTCGGTACCGGGCTCGGCGCCCTCTTCGATCGGATCACCTTCACCGCAGGCGGCCACCAGCGCGGACAGACCCCCCATGGCGGCGAAGGCCATGAGTGCGGAGCCTCCGCCAAGGAACTGGCGGCGGGTGAAGTGGTGGGGACGGTTGGACTTCGGTACCAAAGGCGGCCTCCTTCGATAGGTCACTGTTCTCGAGCTCGTTCTGCCCGCTTCAGGAAAAATAGCCCATCGCGGCGGGCCGCGCCAAAGTTTTGGGCCCGAGGAAGGAGTGCCCGGCTCGCCGGGAGGGCCGCTTCTCCTGGACCGGGAGGCTGCCGCGGGTAACGGGCCGCTCAGGATCCGGAGTCGCCGAGACAGGCACTCGCGATGTCGTCGGGGATGGTGACGCTGTCGGCGCTCAGGTCGAGCCCATGGTCCAGGAGGCAGGCAATCTGGTCTTCGCTGACCTCGAAACCGGGTCCGAGCGTCTCTTCAGGAGCGTCGCCGGCGCCGAAGTCGGTTTCCCCCTCGCCGGCTGCGAGCTCGGCGAGGGCCGCCGCGGCCGCGCCGAGCCGGCCGTCCGGATCGTGCTCCGCCCAGGCCGCCGCGACCAGCTCGTCGCGGTCGCCTAGGGGCGCGATGCGCTGTGCTAGCAACTGGGCAGGCGTATCACCGTCCCCGAGCCGGTCAGCGACGTCGGCGCCGGCCACACCGAGGCGTTCGAGTAGAGCGAGCACGGTGGCGCCGCTGCTGTAGAAGCGCCCGAACCCGAAGAACGACTTGACGTTGCCCAGCACCGCCCCGGGGTCGTCGATGCTCTCATCCAGGTATCCGAGTTCGCTGGTGTGATTGGTAGAGAGGTAGGTGTTTCCGATCGCGTCGCCCATCCGGTGCTCGATCCATCGGGCCGACCCCTCCATACGTTCCTGCTCCTCATCGAGCGCAACCCTGGGATCCCGCTCGTGCCGGGCGGCGCGCACCGCCGCGAACTGGCGGGCCAGCCGCTCGGTTTCCCCCACCGTGCGCGCCTGGTAGGCAGCGACCAGGACCCGGTTCTCGAGCAGCACCAACTCGAGGTTCTCCGCCCCGAAGTCGTATCCCACGACGTCTTGCGCAGTTGCGCCGGGAACCCAGTGATCGAACTGGTAACGATGGAACGCCTCGTGGGCGACCATCGCCACGAACCCCGGAGTGTCAGGCTCCCGGCCCGGCTCTCCCCGCTGTCCTACCAGCACGAAGGTCTCCGTACCGCCGATGTCCGCGAAGAAGTCGAACGGCGCCATGGAGGCCAGCCTCTCCGGGTCGGCGGGCTCCCCGACCACCGCCACCCGGTGGCCGCCCACCTCGACATCCAGGATCGCGCTCCCCAAGGGGCTCGGACTCGGGTGGTTGAAGGCCACCACAGCCCCTATGCTCCCCCCGACGTCGACCGAGACCAACACCGTCGGGATATCGCCAAGGTCGTAACCCGGCCACGCTCCACCCGACTCCGACACCGCGGACAGCCAGATGTCAACGAGGGAACGCGCGTCCGCGGACACGCCGTCGAGACCCGTCTCGACAACCGGGACCGGCGCGGTCGAAGCCGCGGTCGTTCCGGCCGATGTCTCGGAGGCCAGGGTCGACACGACTGAAGCCCCCGACGTCGACAGATCATCCGCCGGCCCGCACGCCGCAATGAAGACGGACGCCAACGCCGCGCCCAACAAGCCCAGACCGACTCGACCCACCCTCACCGACCGCGTCTCTTCCCTGCTGACCGCACGATTCATCCCCTCTACGAGAATCACCCCCTCGGCACTCCCGAGCGGGTCCGCACGGTACCAATAGGACTGCCCCGCCCGAATCACCGGGCTTCCGATCACCCTCGCGACCGGGCGCGGTCCGTCCCTGGCACACCCGGTCGTAGGCAAACGAACGCCGCATCTCCAACCCGTAGCGGTCCGTGATGGCCGCCCATGGCCAATAGCCTTCGTAGCCGGCGAGCACTACGGTCAGGTACCAATGGAGCCTGACGCACGGCGAAGCGCTCAACTGGCCGGGCGAGCCGGCTCTCGCGGAGCAAGCATGATCATCCTCGTAAACGGCAAGACGAACCAGGTCGCCCGGCGGACCGACCCCGCGGGAGCGCTGTGGGTGCGGATGGACGAACTCCCGCGCGCCACCGGCTGGCAGATGAAGCCGGAGGGCGCCTGCCTGGGCGATTTGTGCGTACCGCTGCCGGCGGACAAGCGTGAGGAGTGGATCGCGGACGCCGACGACTGGGTCTGGTTCTGCTACTCGGGATTCGCGGACAGGATCGGCCAGAAGTACGCCCGTGACGGCGATGTCTGGAGCCTCGGCTCGGTGCCCGAGGTCCGTCGCGCCGGGCTTGAGAGCGCCATCGCCCCGGACTTCGAGGTGACCGAGCGGAACGGCAACACGTTGAGTCTCTCGGACTTGCGGGGGCGCAAGGTGGTGCTGTTCACCTGGTCCTCATGGTGAGGGTGCCGCTTCAGCCTGCCGGACTGGCAGGATCTGTACGAATCGATCGGTCCGGACCGGTTCGAGTTGATCAGCGTGGCGCAGGACTCGGGCGGACCCGCCGTGGTGGACAAATGGTTCGACCGGGCCTCGCCGACCTACCGGTGCGTCATCGACCCGACCCATCAGATCAGCTCGCTGTTCGGCTGGGTGAGCGTGCCGTCAGCCGCGTGGATAGACGAGGACGGGCGCATCGTCCGTAGCAACGAGGGGACGTACCCCGCTCACACGACCATCAGGTTCGGCCTCGGCAAGGTCCGCGTGGGCGACGACGCATTCGCCCGGGCCATTCGCGACTGGATCGACAAGGGAGCCGACAGCGAGCATGTCTGGTCCAGCGAGGAACTAGCCGAGCGGCTCAAGCCCGTCGATGACGACCTACGGTTGGCGGAGGCGACGTTCAAGCTGGCGCTGCACTTCGAGTCGGTGGGCGACAGCGAACGCGCTTGGCGGTACTTCAGCGAAGCGCAGCACCTGGCGCCCGATAACTGGAACTACCAGCGCCAGGGCTGGACCCACAAGGGGACGATCTATGCCTCCCTGAAGGTGCTGCGGCGAACAAGCTATCTGCGCAAGAACACCGACAAGAGCTACTACGACCCCTTGGGGTTGCCCGGCGAGGACCATCGCCGGTTCACCGAACCCGAGTGGCTATGGACCCCAGCCGCCCGGCGGATCAAACAACTACGCCGCCGCTAGAGAAGCCTGCAGGCTCGAGACTCGGAGTCCCCCTGAGTCGGAGCCGGTTTGCTAGTGGTGATCGAATGACATCTGGCTTCACGATCTAACATCATGGCATCACTTGACATTGATGTTATGATGTCTACATGCGTACGACTCTGACTCTTGATGACGATCTGGCTGATGCCCTCAAGGAACAGGCCCAGCGCACAGACCAGCCGTTCAAGAAGGTGGTCAACGACACCTTGAGACGGGGCCTGTCCCCTGCGCTCGTCGAGACCGCGCCGCGCTACCTAGTCGATCCCTACCCGAGCGGGTTCAGGCCCGGCGTCGATCCGATGCGACTCAACCAACTCAACGACTCGCTCGAGGTCGGCGGATTCCCCGGCCCGCAGGCGCAGTGATCGTCCCAGACCTGAACTTGCTCGTGTACGCCCACGCCGCCGGCGCGCCGCTGCACCAGCCGGCACGCCGGTGGTGGGAGGACTTGGTGAACGGAACCGAGCGAGTAGGGGTTCCTTGGCTCGTGGCGACAGGGTTCGTACGGCTGCTTACCCATCCCGCCGTGCTGCGCGACCCGGCGGCACCAGAGCACGCGGCCGACCTCGTGGCCAAGTGGTTCCGCTCATCCAGCGTCACTCCGTTGAATCCGGGCACTCAGCACCTCGCCATCTTCCGCAACTTGCTGGCCGCCGTCGGCGTGGGCGGGAACCTCGTCACCGACGCCCACATCGCCGCGCTGGCCATCGAACACCAAGCCCAGGTCCACTCCAACGACGGTGACTTCGCCCGCTTCCCAGGACTGCGATGGCACAACCCGCTCCTAGACGTCGGCTAACCCCAACTCTTCGCGGATAGGGGCTTGTAGAGACTCGGGACAACGTAGGTCGCATCGACCTATTCTTCCCGAGAGCCGTCGCGCTAGAACGACGAGATCAGATCGGTTGGTCGGACCGGGACCCTTGGCAGGTCGAGGCCGGTGGCGTTGCGCAGGGCGTTGACGATGGCCGGGGTGGAGGACAGCGTGGGCGGCTCCCCTACCCCGTTGAGCCCGTATGGGGAGTCGGGATGGGGGAACTCGAAGAGCCGGACGTTCATGGGAGGCATGTCGAGGATGGTCGGGACCAGGTAGTCGGTGAAGGAAGCGTTCTTCACGAAGCCGTCCTCGACCTGGACCTCCTCCAGCAGGGCGAGGCCGAGACCCTGGGCGGAACCGCCTTCGATCTGGCCCTCGACGGCTTGGGGGTTCATGGCTCTCCCCACATCCTGGGCGGTGGCCAGCTCGACCACCCGGACCAGACCCAGCTCGGTGTCCACGTCGACCACCGCCCGGTGGGCGGCGTAGGCGAAGGCGATGTGGGCGTTGCCCTGGCCCCGGACGTCGTCGATGGGCTCGGTAGGCCGGTGGTGGTACACGAAGGTGTGCTCGATCGTGTCATGGCCGAGGATGTCGGCAAGACCAACGAGAGCCTCCCCCTTGCCGGGAACCGTGACCCCGTGGGGAGTGAGAGCCAGGTCTCGCGGAGAGCAACCGAGGCGCCGGGCGGCCCGCTCGAGGATCCGCTCGCGCACGCCGTGGCAGGCGCCCTCGACCGCTCCCCCGGTCATCCAGGTCTGGCGGGAGGCCGCCGACGAGCCGGCGTCCCCGATGTCAGTGTCGGCGGGCCGGACCGTCACCGAGTCGATGCCCAGTTCGGTGCGCACTATCTGGGCCTGGACCGCCACGATGCCCTGCCCGCATTCCGAGGCGGCGCTGTAGACCTCCGCCACGGGCCGGCCGCCTGCAACCGAGACCGACACTCGCGCCGTGGAGATGTCGTCCACGCCTCCCGAGAAGCCGATCGCCTTCATCCCGAGGGCGTAGCCGACCCCCCGGACCACCGCCTCCCCGTGGGTGGTATTGCCCACGCCGCCGGGCAGCCGCCTCAGGTCCTCGCCTGCCGCAGGACGCTTGGGGGGCAGGGGAAGACTGCGCAGATGATCGAGGAGTTCGCGGGTTGGGGCGGGGCCGTCAATCACCTGTCCGGTGGGTAGGAGGTCTCCCGCCTGGATGGCATTACGGATCCTCAGTTCCACCGCGTCCATGTCCAGTTCCCCCGCGAGGCGGTCCATGGCCGATTCGATGGCGTAGCAGGCCTGGACTGCCCCGAAGCCGCGCATGGCGCCGCGGGGAGGGTTGTTGGTGTAGACGGCGTAGCCGTCGATCTCGACGTGGTCGACGGCGTAGGCGCCGGCGGCGAAGTAGGAGGCGTTGGCGATGACGATCTGCGAGGTGGACGTGTAGGCGCCTCCGTCCAGCAGGAGCCTCACCTTGGAGTAGACCAGGGTTCCGTCCCGGCGGGCGCCCAACTCCACCCGGATCCGCGAGGGGTGCCGATGGACGTGGCCGACGAAGGACTCCTCCCGGTTGTAGGACATCTTGACGGGACGGCCCATCCGCAGCGCCAGCATGCAGGCATGGATGTGGACCGACAGATCCTCCCGGCCCCCGAACGCACCGCCTACCCCGCTCAGCGTCAGGCGCACCATGCCCGGATCCAGCCCGAGAGCGGCTGCCACCTGGCGCCGGTCGTCGTGGATCCACTGCGCCGCCACGTACAGGTCGATGCCGCCGCTCCCGTCCGGCACCGCCAGACCGGCTTCCGGGCCCAGGAAGGCCGGATCCTGGACCCCGGAGCGGTACTCGGCTTCGATGACGATCTCTGCCCGCGAGCGAGCCGCTGCAACGTCCCCGTGGCGGATGCGAACGTGCCGCGCCACGTTCCCGCCCGGGTCGATCGGATCCCCGTCCCCTGCCAGGGAGGATTCAGGATCGGTCAGGGGCGCCTGCACCTCGTACTCGACGGTGACGGCCTCGACCGCCCTACGGGCCGTCTCGGGATGGTCGGCGGCCACGATCGCCACCGGCTCCCCCACGTACCGGACTTCGTGGGCGGCCAGGACGGGCTGGTCAGCCACCTTGATGCCGTAGAAACGGTGTCCGGGCACGTCCTCGGCGGTCAGCACGGTGGCAACCCCCCGGATCGCCAGGGCCTGGCCGATGTCGACACCCAGGATGCGTGCCCTCGGGTGCGGACTCCTGACCGTGGCGCCCCACAGCATGCCGTCTATGTGGAGGTCCGAGGCGTAGGCGAAGCGGCCCAGCACCTTGAGCGGGGCATCAGGACGCGGCGGTGAGGCGCCGACGCCGCGCGCGTGGGCCGCGCGGTCGCGAACCTTCGTGTCCAACTGCGAGCGAACTCCCATCAGGCGCGGCAGCCTTCCAGACCGGACCGCAACATGCGGTGATCGAGGTCACGACCGATGAAGACCAGTCGGCTGCCACGGCTGCCCGACCATCGCCCGCCGGGATAGATCTCGAAGAGTCGATGGACTCCCTGCAGGATGGTCTGGCGGGGGCGCCCGGCCACGGCGAGGATGCCTTTCATCCGGTAGATGTCGGCTGATCGCGCCTCGGTGAGGTTCTCGAGCCAGCCCCTCAGCATCGCCTCGTCCAACTCGCCGTCGACCTCGATGCTGATGGCCTCGATGCCCGGATCGCCGGAGGGCACATAGGTGTCCTCAAAGAACCCGCCGTCTGTCGACGCCGCCGATCCGCCGAAGGCCTCGATCCCGAGAATCTCATCCGGATCCACCCTGGAATAGCTCGATCTGATGACCGGCGCGGTGCTGTTGAACTCACCGATCCGGGCCTCTGTCCTCCGCAAGGCGTCCGGCCCGACCAGATCCGTCTTGTTGATCACGATCCGGTCGGCGGACAGGATCTGGTCCACCACCCGACTATCGCGACGGTCGGGACCGAACGCGTCCAGGTGGGCGTCCACGTGCTTGGCGTCGACCATGGTCACGATCCCGTCGACCGCGATGCGATCGGACAGTTCGTCCACGAAGAGCGCCTGGGTGACCGGCACCGGATCGGCCACTCCGCTGGTCTCGATGACCACGTAGTCGGGCGGCTCCGGGCGGGCCAGCAGCTTCCGGATCGTGGCCGTGAGGTCGTTGCGAACCGACAGGGTGCAGCAGACACACCCGTTGGCCATCTCGATCACCTCCTCGTCAGAGGAGACGATGAGATCGCCGTCGATCCCGATCTCACCCATCTCGTTCACTATCACCGCGATACGGCGGCCGTGGTCCGTCGAGAGAATGTGGTTCACGAGGGTGGTCTTCCCGGCGCCCAGGAAGCCGGTCAGGACAGTGACGCTCGGGCCGGTCCTGGATGGGATGGGCACCGTGCTCATCCGGGCGCCGTTCCCGTCGCAGCCAGCCGGACCGCGGAGACGATCTTCTCGTAGCCGGTGCACCGGCAGAGGTTCCCGGCCAGAGCCTCACGTATCTCGGCGTCCGAGGGATCGGAGTTGGCATCGAGCAGGCAGTGGGTGGCGACGATCAGCCCGGGCGTGCAGAAGCCGCACTGGACCGCCCCCTCGGACACGTATGCCTGCTGGATCGGATGGAGCGCCTCCCCGTCCGACAGGCCCTCCACCGTCACCACCTCGGCGCCATCGGCCTGGCCGGCCGACACCAGGCACGCACAGACAAGTTCACCGTCCAGGTACACGGAACATGATCCGCACTCTCCCTGTTCACAGGCGTCCTTCGAGCCCCTCAGACCCAGCCGCTCCCTGAGGAGGTACAGGAGGCTCTCACCGGCCCAGACATTCTCGGCCGTACGGCTCCTGCCGTTCACGGTCAACTCAATGAGCACGGGATCCATCCGTCGCCAGGGCCGACCAGGCCCAGCGCAGGGTCCGGCGGGCCATGACGCGAAGAGCATGGACACGGTATCGGGCCGGACCGCGCACGTCGTCGATCGGCCGGGCGGCGGCCGCTACCCGCTCGGAGAAGCCCTCCACGATCCCGGCGGGAAGCTCTCGATAATCCTGCCAATACCCGCCGCGGTCTAGTTCCTGCTCCAGGTAGGCGGCGGCGCCGGCGGCCTCGATCGGCGTGGGGGCTGCGGAACCGATCCCGGTCCCCACATGGCGGCCCGGCACGTCGAAGGCGAGCGCGAAGGAGACCACCGCGATCACCATCGCGTTGCGGGTGCCCACCTTGGAGAACTGCTGTGGCCCCCGAGCGGTGGGAACCAGGACGGACCTGATCAGCTCGTCCGGCTCCAGCACGGTGCGCTTGGGACCGGTGAAGAAACTCCCGACCGGAACATCGCGGACCCCTCGCATCGACTCGACCCGGACCGTCGCGCCCGTAGCCAGGAACGGCGGGTGGGAATCCCCGGCGGGAGAAGCGGTGGCGAGATTCCCCCCGATGGTCCCCCGGTTGCGGATCTGGGGCGACCCCACCGTCCGCGAGGCGATCGCCAGCGCCGGAAGGTCGGTCCCCAGGTGCTCCAACACATCGGTGTAGGTGACGCCGGCCCAGAGCTCGACCGTACCGTTGCTCTTGCCCCACCGCTTGAGTCCGTCGAGATGGGACAGATCGAGGAGAGCCGCCGGCCGGCAGCGGGCGAAGTTGAGATCGACCATGAGATCGGTGCCGCCGTTGATGGGAACCGCGGCAGGGTTCTCCGTCTTCAGCGCTACAGCATCCTGCCACGTGCGAGGTCGAAGGTAATCCAATCCAGGTTTCTGTTGCGGCGACCCCCGATGCTAGTGGGCGGTCGGACGGGCCGATGTGCCCCCACACATCCGGCGGAGAACGCTCTCATTCGGACCGTCCGTTCGGTCATGCCGACGCAAGACCACCGTCATTGTTGCTAGATCGGAGTCTCGACACCACCAACCGACCCCGTGCAGGATGGACGAGCCTTAGGGAATCCAGTTTGAACCCCGTATGGCACCCTGCAGCCAGGGAGTATCGGCATGGCTAGCGGCTGCGTCGGCGCTCTCCCAGGGAATGCTGGTCGTAATGGTACGGTTCGCTCATGAATGAAAGTGACGTAGGTCAACCGCCACTCTCAAGGATCAAGAGGGTTGCCCTCCGAAGCGTTTGGCCCAGTGAAGCAGATCATTTCACACGGTGGTTGGCAGACCATATCGCCGAGCTTGGAGAATCTCTGGGGATCGAGCTGGAAACACAAGAACGGGAATCATCCGTCGGCAAGCGCTTTCTGGACATTATGGCCACTGACAGCAGCGGTCGTCCCGTGATTATCGAGAACCAGCTTGCTAACAGCGACGGCGATCACCTAGGCAGGCTCCTGATCTATGCTGCTGGCAAGGACGCCGATGTCGTTATCTGGATCGCCAAAGAGTTCGAGGACGAACACTGGCAAGTGTTGCAGTGGCTCAATCAACGAACCGACACACAGACGAAGTTCTTCGGTGTCGTCATTGAAGTGTGGACGATCGACGGGTCCCCGCCAGCCCCATACTTTCGCGTCGTCGCTGCTCCGAACGACTGGCGGAAGAGAAATGTCGTCTCGCGCCCACCCCGAAGGAGATTTCGCAGATTCCGGGAACGCTTGCAAGAGAAGCTGAGACTCGCTGATCTTCCACTTGGCCCGACGAGCGATCACACTAAACCGTGGTTGGCAATCCAACACCTTGATGGGCTCAACTACTCGGTTGACTTCCGTGATCGGATCTTTTTCTCGTTCCAGTTGGACACTCGCGGTAATCAAAGCTTGGACTGGTGCCATTGGGCGTTCGACCGGCTAGAGGAAGACAGGAGTGACATCGAATCAATCTTGGGAGACCTGGAGTGGGAACGCCGGTGGCAGCGAGATCGAGGAAGCACGATTATGAGCTACTACCCAGAGGATTTTTCGGACCTTACGGATTCGTGGGACGAAGTCCACAACTGGGTCGTCGAGAGATACCGCCTGTTTAGGCAACAATTTGAGCCGTACAGGCAAGAACTGCTGGAGAGTTCTCTCTCCCGTGCGAGGAAAAGACTCAAGAACTAGTTTCATAGCTGGTGCCTAGTCAATCATGGGCAGGAAGCGCATGACCCACGAACAGCCAGACAGAGGCCGCAAGAGGCTGCTCCGGCGTGCGCTGCGGCTCGAATGGCTGACCGTGGGGTGGAACGCGGTGGAGGGGATCATCGCCGTGGCAGCGGCTATGGCCGCCGGCAGCGTGGCCCTCCTCGGGTTCGGGATCGACAGCTTCGTCGAGACCGTCTCCGGCGCTGTAATCCTCTGGCGTATCGCCGCCGAGCGGCGCTCCAGGGACCCGGAACGTATCGACCGGGTGGAGGGCATCGCCCGGCGAGGAGTGGCCCTCAGCCTCTGGTTACTGGCGCTCTATGTGGCTGCGGACGCAACGGTCGCCCTGGTGAGCGGTGAGCGGCCGTCCGCCTCGGCGGTCGGTGTGGCTTTGCTGGTGTTGTCGATAGCCGTGATGAAGTGGTTGGCCAACGCCAAACGAGCCGTAGCTCTGGCCCTGCACAGCCATGCCATGGAGGCCGACGCCGCCCAGACCGACTTCTGCTGGAAGCTCTCGGTCGTCGCCCTGATCGGACTGGTCGCTAACGCCGTTCTCGGCTGGTGGTGGGCCGATCCGCTGGCGGCCCTCGGCCTGGCTTCGCTGATAGCCGTCGAGGCCGGACGGACCTGGAGGATCGGACTGGCGTGCTGCTGACCCGATCCGATGGCAACCCTTGTGCGGGCCGCTACGAGTCGGTGATCGGGGTCGAAGGGAGTGTGCGCGTGAGTCCGCTGTTCAGGGACGACGAGCCCGGATGACGGCGGAGTGAACCCCCATGACGGCTACGGAGTTCGCCGTGTCCGCCATCTGGTGGGTGGGAGTGATCTCCACGTCGACCAGGCCGGCCGACTCCAGACCCTGCCGGTACTCGGTGAATGAGGGCGCCCCGGCGATGCATCCGACCCACGAGCCGCGCTCCTTCCGCTGCTCCGGAGTGAGGGCATCGTCGGCCACCACATCGGTCACCCCTACCCGCCCGCCGGGACGGAGCACTCGGGCGATCTCTGCGAACACTGCCCTCTTGTCCTCCGACAGGTTGATCACGCAGTTGGAGATGATCACGTCTACGGAGGCGTCGGGCAGCGGGATGTGCTCCATGTAGCCCTTGAGGAATTCGACGTTGCTCACCCCCGCCTCAACGGCATTGGCTCGCGCCAGGTCCAGCATCTCATCGGTCATGTCCAAGCCGTAGGCGAATCCGGCCGGGCCGACCCTCCGAGCCGACAGCAGCACGTCGATCCCCCCGCCCGAACCGAGGTCCAGCACGACCTCGCCAGGGCATAGCTCGGCCACGGCAACCGGATTTCCGCAGCCGAGGGATCCTTCGGCAGCTGCCATCGGAAGCTGGTCGATGTCGGAAGGCGCGTAGAGGCTGGACGCGAGCTCGAACTCCGGCTCGGTCTCGACCACCCGGGTCATGGTGGCGCGAGCAGCGTTGGCGTAGCTCTGCCGTACCTGCTCACGGATGCTCTCGGTCATGGGGTCCTCCGGTGGCGCCGCCCTACAGTCCCGGCTTCAACCAACCCGCACAATACGAGATCCAGCCGCGTGGGTTTGACATCATGTCTCGCGGGACCCATGTCAACCGGCGCGGTCGATGGCCTCGATGTCGCTCGGGTCGTCCAGCATCTCCCAACGGAGCAGCGAGATGGGGACGTTGCCGTTGCTCCACAGATGGTCGTGGAACCATCGCAGGCTGAACTCGGCGCCAAGCTTCTTCTTGGCATCGCCCAGCAGGCGGATGATCTCGAGCTTGCCGACCATGTAGGCCATCGCCAGACCGGGGTTGGAGACGTACATCGACGTCTCCTCTAGAGCGGTCTGGGGATCGACCGGGATCAACTCCTCGAACATCTTCATCCCCTCCTCGAGGGTGATGGCCCCGGTGGCCAGACTCACGTCCACCACCGTCCGCAGGCTACGGAGTCGCTTGAAGTTCTGGGTCACCAGCCTCGACCAGGGAGCGTCGTCGAACAGGCCGGCCTGGAGCATCAAAGCTTCGTTGTAGTGGGCCAGGCCCTCATTGCTGATCGAGTCGTAGTAGCGCCGTCGTAGCGGGTTCGGATTGGCCCAGGACAGGGCCAGCTGCTTGTAATGGACGCCCTCGTGCATGATGCCCAGCCGGGGATCACGGGCGTTGGCCTCGTAGAAATAGGACAGGGGCTGGTTGGGATCCCACACGTAGGTGTACGCGTCCTCGTCGAGACGCTGATCTGAGGTCAGATCGTTGCCCACCCCCAGCCAGTTGAGAGGCCGCACGTACCCCGGCCGGGGCGCGGTGAGGTAGCGGCGGAGCGACTCGGGTTGGGTTAGGAGGTTCTCGTTCTCGTAGAACTCCCGCACCGCCTGCTCATCCCGGGCCTGCTGCTCGCATTGGGCCTCGGCGGTCGGGAATCGGTCGGGCACGGGCGTGTCCCCGTACCGGTTGCGCTCCACCTCCTCCCAGGCGTAGTTGCGGTAGAGCTCCCGCTGGGCCAGCAGCACCATCTCCTCGGGCTGTAGGGGGAGGAGCGCCACGTTCCGGAGGTACCACATGAAGCTGTCGCGCCCTACCGGCTGCGGGGCAGCCATCCCGTCCTGGTGCTCCCGCAGCCACTCGCGGAACGACACCAGGTGCTCGGTGGCCTGGTCGCCGGCCTCGGCGAGGGAGCTCCGACGGGATGCGTCGAAGAATCCGCTCAATTCGTCTATCGACTCGGGCAGCGCCGAGTCGATATCCTCGAGCAGGCGGATGGCCGACCCGGCCAGAGCAGAAGTACCCGCTCGGGCCAGGTTCTCGAGAGCGACTTCGAGCTGGGGACCCACCATGTGGAGCTTGTGGATGATGCCCTCCTGGCGATCTCCGTCGAACGGCGGCGGGCAGAGCAGCGAGTCGTAATAGGTGCCGAGGGCCTGATGGACCTGCATGACCGCATCCCTCTCCCAAGAGCGCAGGATCCTGGTCTCCCACTCCACGCGGGAGATGGCGGAGCCGATCAGCCGGTAGTCGACCTGGGTGGGAACCGGCTCGCCCGACACGTCGAGGTCCTCCCATCGCTGCCGGAATTCAGCGGCCTTGTCCAGCCGGTGGCGAGCGGAGTCCTCGTCGAACTGCGGGATCCAGTCGGGCACAAGCTCCAGGCGGGGAACATCGTCAGGACTCCGGTAACCGGTAACGACCCTCCAGTCCCAGAACTCAACCCCCAGGTCCTGCACCGCCTGGTTCATGTCACTCATGTGGAGTCCTCTCGCTAGTCAGACCACGGATTGACGACGCCGACACCGCATCCCTCGAAACCACCGGTATCCCGCGTGGCCACCGAGGCGCCTACCGACCGTGCGATCGCAGCTATCTGGCAGTCAGCCCGGCTGATGGGACGGCCCGTGGCGCGTCGTGAGGCGGCTATCAAAGCGTATGCGCGGGCGGCGTCACTCTCGAAGGGGAGAATACGCCCCGCAAAGTCCTCTCTCAAAAGCCCTTCAACCGCAGCTCGGAGCTTCATCCGCCGAGACCCCTCCGGCAGAACCTCAACACCGTACCGTAACTCGGCTTCGGTGATGCTTGAGAGATAGAGGCGTAAGGCGGCCTGTCGATAGAACCAGTCGACCACCGGGGCAGCAGGATGCGGGTGTATCAACTCGGAAACGACGTTTGTATCCAGGACGATCATCGATCGCGATCGCTGAAGTCGGGTGGATCCCTCATGGGTTCACGCGGCGGCAACTCCAATTCAGCACCACCCAGGGGCGCAAACCGGCTCCGGATGGCTCGGACGAGGTCCTCTCCCGTCGAAGGCTGCGCGTACAGAGCTGCCTTCAGAATGTCCCGAGCCTCCTGTTCCATGGATCTACCGTTCTCGGCCGCCCGGATGCGCAGCCGACGTTTCAGTCCTTCCTCCAGGTTCCGCACGGTGATACTCGCCACTGACCTACTCCTGCTAGCAACTGCACGGGATTATACGGTGATTTCATTGCTATCATAGTGCCTAGGTCCGCTCGTTGAGTTCGGCGACAATCATGTCGTTCCAGCAGACCAGCATGGACCCACCCTCGGACTGGCGCGCAAGTCAGATGACCATCTCTAGTCGGCGGTCCCGTC
Source organism: bacterium (assembly GCA_028821235.1). Lineage (NCBI taxonomy): Bacteria > bacterium. The sequence goes on along the minus strand of JAPPGV010000089.1, from coordinate 10,274 downwards.
CACGGTCCGTAGCGCTGCGCTCCGCCGGATCTCCCCAGCCCCCTCCCCCACCGGTCTTCACCAGGAGCCGAGTCCCGGCCTCGACCTTGAGACCGTTGGCCTTGAGCATCTTTTCGGGCTCGTGCCCGGGACGATGCACCCACACCTCGGGCGGCGCTCCGTCCCTGCCACCGAAGAGCCCCCACGACGGTTGCTTGGAGCGCTCGAACCAGAGGTTGACGGTGCACGGCGCCAGGAGTTCGTACTCCCGGATGATCCCCAGCCCACCGCGCCATTTGCCGTCACCGCCCGACCCGTCCCGCAGGGCGTGACGACGCATAAGGAACGGATACCGGTTCTCCAACGACTCGATCGGTTGGTTGCGGTATTCCCCGGCCGCCGAGTGGGTCAGGGCCGACTCTCCGTCCCCTCCCTCGAACGCACCCCAACCCCCGGTCAGCGACTCACCTGACAGGAAGAGGCCGAACTCGTTCTCCCCCACGATGCTGACATTCCACGAATCGCCCACATGTCCCGCCGCGGTCCGCTCGGGAATCACCGCGCTCAAGGCCTTGATCATGAGGTCGATGGCCAGCATCAGGTGGGGTCCGTAGTGGAGGCAGGGGGCGGTCTCGGCCGGGTTGAAGCAGGTGCCCTCCGGCGCGATCACTTCGAGGTTGCGGAAGTTCCCTCCCGACACCGGAGCGTGGGGATTGACGAGAAACTTGAAACCCTGCTCGATGCCGGACCGGGTCTGCACGATGCCGCTGTTGATGCTGCCGACACACTGGCGGTTGGAGCCGGAGAGGTCGACGGTCATGCTGTCACCCTCCACCGTGACCGTGACCTTCACGTAGACCGGATCCTCCGTGACACCGTCGTCGTCGAGGTAACCGTCGGCCACGTAGACACCATCGGGAATCTCCGCCACCGAGGCACGGTCCTCGGCCTCCGCCTGCTCGAACACCAGCCGGACGGCGGTCTCGACCTGATCCCACCCGAAACGGCGCACGATCGACCGGAACCGCTCCACCCCGGTACGGCAGGCACTTATCTCGGCCATCAGGTCACCCACCATCGCGGTCGGGAACCTGGAATTGAGGGCGATCAGGTCCACGATCTGCTGATCGACCCGACCCTCCCGGAAGATGCAGGTCGGGCCTATTCGCAGACCTTCCTGGAAGATGTCCGTGCTGTCACCCACGTAGCCGGCCCGCTTGGCGCCGATATCGTTCCAGTGGGCCTTCGCCGCCGAGAACCCGCGCAACAACCCGTCAACGAAGATCGGAGCGAAGACGGTCACGTCGTTGAGGTGGCTCCCGGCGATGGTCGAGTCATTGACGATCCAGACATCTCCCTCCCGGAAGACCTCGTACCCCTTGATGCCGATCACCGCCCGGAGCGTCCCGCCCAAGCTTCCCAGGAAGAACGGAAGGCCCGGCGCCTGCCCCAGCAGGCGTCCCTCGGCGTCGAAGATGCCCACCGAGCAGTCCTTGGCCTCGTAGATCACCGGGCTGTAGGCGCTCCGGTACAGGTTCCGCCGCATCTGCTCCGCGCCGGAGATGAACGCGTTCCGCACTACCTCGACCGTCGCGGGCGACGGAGCGGACAGGTCAGAGGTCCTGATTTCGGCTACCCGGGACTCAGGGGACCAACTCCAGGCGCCGGTCCGTAGCTCGGTCCTCGGCGGCACGCTGCGCCGGGTCGCCCCAGCCTCCCCCTCCCCCGGTCTTCACCACCAGCCGGGTACCGGCCTCGACCTTCAGATCGTTGGCCTTGAACATCTTCTCGGGCGCCTCGCCGGGACGGTGCACCCACACCTCCGGCCCCGCGCCGTCCTGGCCGCCGAAGAGGCCCCATGAAGGCTGCTGGACGGCCCGCTCGAACCAGAGCTGGATCGTGACCGGGGCAAGGATCTCGTACTCCCGAACGATCCCCATTCCGCCCCGCCACTTCCCGTCACCGCCCGAACCCTCGCGCAAGCTGTGGCGCCGCATGATCAGCGGGTAGCGGTGCTCCATGGTCTCGATCGGGAAGTTCTTGAAGTCGCCGGCCGCCGAGTGGATCAGGGCCGACTCGCCGTCACCCCCCTCGAAGGCACCCCAGCCGCCGGTCAGGGCCTCCCCGGACAGGAACAGGCCGAACTCGTCCTCCCCCACGATGATGACGTTCCACGAGTCGCCCACATGCCCGGCTGCGGTTCGCTCCGGCACGACCCGGCTCAGGGCCTTGATCATCAGATCCAGCGCCAGCATCAGGTGGGGTCCGTACTTGAGGCAGGCGGCGGTCTCGCTCGGGTTGAAGCAGGTGCCCTCGGGCGCGATGACCTCCAGGTTCCGGAAGTTCCCTCCGGACACCGGAGAATGCGGGTTGACGAGGAACTTGAAACCCTGCTCGATGCCGGACCGGGTCTGCACGATGCCGCTGTTGACGCTCCCGGTGTTCTGTTTGTTGGAGCCGGTCAGGTCCACGGTCATGCTGTCACCCTCTACGGTGACGGTGACCTTCACGTAGACGGGATCCTCGGTCACGCCGTCGTTGTCCAGGTAGGCGCCCTCGACGTAGACGCCGTCGGGGATCTCCGCCACCGAGCGCCGGTCCTCCGCCTCCGCCTGCTCGAACACGGCATGGATGGACTTCTCCACCTGGTCCCATCCGAACCGCCGCACGATGGAACGGAACCGCTCCACCCCGGTCCGGCAGGCGCTGATCTCAGCCATCAGGTCACCCACCAGCGCGGTCGGGAAACGGGAGTTCAGCGCGATCAGGTCCACGATCTGCTGGTCGAGACGGCCGTCCCGGAAGATGCAGGTCGGTCCTATGCGCAGACCCTCCTGGAAGATGTCCGTAGTGTCACCGCAGAATCCGGCATCCTTGGCGCCGATGTCGTTCCAGTGCGCCTTGGCCGCCGTGAACCCCCTGAGGCCTCCGTCCACGAAGATCGGAGCGTATACGGTCACATCATTGAGATGGCTGCCTGCGATGGTCGAGTCGTTGACGATCCAGACGTCTCCCTCGCGGAACACCTCGTAACCCTTGAGCCTCACCACCTCTCGCAGCGTCCCACCGAGGCTGCCGAGGAAGAACGGTAGGCCCGGCGCCTGGCCGAGCAGGTGACCCTCGGCGTCGAAGATACCCACCGAGCAGTCCTTCATCTCGTAGATCACCGGGCTGTGCGCGCTGCGATACAGGTTCCGCCGCATCTGCTCCGCGCCGGAGATGAACGCGTTCCGGACCACCTCTACCGTGGCCGGGGAGGGCATGTTCCCGCTTTGGCCGTTGACGATGGTGTCGGTCATGATCAGGCTCCCCTCTCCATGATCAGATGGCCCTGGGATCCCACCCGTAGCTCCCAGCCGGGGGGAACCACGGTGGTGGTCGACGGCTCCATGACGATGGCCGGGCCCACCAGGCGACCGGACAGATCGCCCCGGTCCACGATCGGGACCTCCATGGACCGTCCGTTGAAGATGACCTGCTCGCTGGTGCGGCCCGCACCCCCGGTCTGCTCGTCGCCGTCACCGGACGGGCCGCGCTCGAACTCGCGGATGCCCGTCAAGCGGATAGCGACCATCTCGATCGGGGCCTCCGGGTTGGCATGGCCGTAGCGCTCCTCGTACCGGGCGTGGAAGCTTGCCTTGAACTCCTCGTCGGCTGCCGCGGCCGCCAGCCGGATGGGCAAGGAGTACTCCTGGCCCACGTACCGAAGCTCGACGTGGGTCTCGAAGCGCATCCCGGCCCGCTGCTCGTCATCCACCTCCATCTCGCGGCACACCTTGTCCTTGAGCCGCTCGATCGGCTCGGTGAGGTCGACGATGGGCTGGTCCAGCCTCCGGTAATGGGTGGTCACAGCATCGTGGCGGACATCGCCCTGGAGCATCCCCCAGGCGGAGAACACGCCCGGATTGGCGGGTATCAGCACCCGCTCCACCTCGAGCTCCTCGGCCAGGAAGGCGGCGTGGAGGGGGCCGGCCCCGCCGAACGCCACGATGGCGAAGTCCTTCGGATGCAGGCCGCGCTCCACGGTCAGCTCGCGGATGGCCTCGGCCATGACGAAGTGGGTGACGTCGAGCGCCTGTTCGGCCAGATCTGTCGCCGTCAAGTCGAAGAACCCGGCCACCGACGCCAGGGCATCCTCGGCGGCCTGGCGGTCCAGCGTGAAGGAGCCGGCCAGCTTCTGGGCTCGCGGGATGCGGCCCAGCACCACGTTGGCATCCGAAACGGTGGGGCGGACGCCGCCCCGCCCGTAGCTGGCCGGGCCGGGGAACGATCCCGCGGACTCGGGCCCCACCCGGAGCCCGCCGTGCCGTTCGTAGATCAGGCTCCCGCCGCCGGCGCCGATGCTCACCAGTTCCACCGCGGGCGCCAGTATCGGCAGGCCCTGCAGCTCGAACTCGGACTGCATGCCCACCTGACCACCGCGCACGATCGAGACGTCGAAGGAAGTGCCGCCCATGTCGATGCAGATGAGGTCGGGCTGGTCGGTCCTCCGGCCCACCTCCCGGCCCCCGATCACGCCACCTACCGGTCCCGAGTAGAGGGTGAGCACCGCCCGGTCGGCCGCCGAGTCGGCAATCATCGCCCCGCCGTTCGACTGGGTTATGTGGAGCGGCACCGACAACCCCTTGGCGCGGAGGGCTTGGGACAGCCGTGACAGGTAGTCACGAACCCGTGGGGTGATGTACACCGAGGTGACGGTGGAGGAGGTGCGCTCGTACTCCCGCCACTCGGGCGCCACCTCATGGCTGAGCACGATGGGAATATCGGGGAGGGTTCTGCGGAGAATCTCCCGTGTCTCCAGCTCGTGCAGTGGGTCGACATAGGAGTGGATGAGGGACACGGCCACCGCTTCGTACTCGGCCTCGGCGATGGCCTTGGCCACTACCTCGACCGAATTGGCGTCGAGCGGCGCCAGCTCCTCACCGGATGCGCTGATCCGCTCGTCGATCTCGAGGATGGAGTCGCGCTCGACCAGCGGGGTGGGTTTGTGATACTTCAGGTCGTACATGTCGGGCCGGTGACCGCGGCCGATGATGTAGGCGTCGCGGTAGCCCCGGGTGGTAACCAGGGCCACCTTGCCACCGGAGCGCTCGAGGAAGGTGTTCAGTCCCACCGTCGTTCCGTGGATAAAGAGGGATACGTCGTCGAGATCGGCGCCGGCCTCCTCTACCGCATCCAGGACACCTTCGACCAAATCCTCGGGGGTGCTCAGGACCTTCGAGACCCGTGTTCCGGCGTCCGACTCCATGACCAGATCGGTGAACGTCCCACCGATGTCCACCGCGATTCTCGTGCCCATTACCTATTGATCCCTTCAGGTGGAAAGATGCGACCGACAGGCTACCAGTTGCCGGTCACCCGCGGTCAGTGGTCGTTGGCCACGACCTTCCAGCATCGCACCGTCCGCCCGTCCCTACCGCTCGGGACCAGATCCTGCTCGGCGGAGCAGGCCTCCTCGGCCAGCGGGCACCGCGGCATCAGGCGGCAACCGGCGGCCGGGTCGGTCTCGCCCTTCGGGCCCAGCTCGAAACTGTCGGTCTCGAACCTGCTCGCCGCCATCAGGGCTTGCGTGTAGGGATGGGCAGGTGAGCCGAAGACCTGTTCTGCCGTGCCCTGCTCCACGATCTGGCCCAGGTACATGACGATCACCTCGTGCGCGCACACGCGCACCGCTTCGAGGTCATGGGAGATGAAGACGAAGGCGACGTGAAACTCGTCCTGGAGTTCTTGCAGAAGCGACAGGATGTCCCCGCGCACGCTCAGGTCGAGCGAGGAGGTCGGCTCGTCCAGCACCACGAGTTCGGGATCGGGCGCCAGGGCTCGGGCGATGGCCGCGCGCTGGAGCTGTCCTCCGCTCAGCGCCCTCGGCTTCCGATCCCACAACTCCTCACCGAGGCTGACCGCCGCCAGGACATGCCGGAGACGCTCCTCCTGCTCCGACTTCGACATGTCCGGTCGGAGGCGGCGCAACGGCTGCGCGACGGAACTGCGCACGGTCCGGGTCGGGTCGAAGGATGCCTGCGGCATCTGGAACACCATTTGCATCATGCGGCGGTGAGATCGCATCTTCCGTACGCCTAGATCACCGAGTTGGGTCCCCTCCAGGAGGACTTCCCCCTCCGTGAGCGGTGTCAAGCCGAGTAGGCAACGAGCCACGGTCGACTTGCCGGATCCGCTCTCCCCGACTATCCCCAGGGTCCGGCCCCGCTCCACCGAGAACGAGACACGCTGGGCAGCCTTGATCGTCTCGACCAGACCGATAGAACGACGCACCCGATAGGTCTTCGACAGGTTGCGGACCTCGAGGATGGTGGCCTCAGTCATGGTCGGGACCCAAGTGACACAGCAACCGGCGGCGCCCGCCCAAGTCGTGCACGGGCAGGGGTTCCTCGTCGCACACGGCCATCCGGTACACGCACCTGTCGCGGAAGGCGCAGAATTGGTAAACCTCGGTCATCCGGGGAACCAGGCCTGGTATGGAACGAGGACGCTCATCGGTGCGCAGGTCCACGCAATCGAGAAGCGCCCTGGCGTAGGGATGGGAGGGCTCGGTGAGGATCCGCTCCCGAGGGCCGAATTCCACCACCCGTCCGGCGTACATGATCCCGATGTTCCGGGCCACCCTCGCCACGGCCCGCAAGTCGTGGGAGATGAAGAGCAGGGCCGCATTACGGGCGCTGACCTGCCGCTCCAAGAGATCGAGCACCCTCACCTGGGTGGTCATGTCGAGTCCGGTGGTCGGCTCATCGGCCAGTATGAGGGAAGGGCCGCACGCCAGGGCCAGCGCGATGTTGACCCGCTGCGCCATTCCCCCGCTCAACTGGTGCGGGTAGCGTTTCAGGATCGCGTCGGGGTTGCCGAACTCGAGGTCCCGCAGGGCCTCGCGGGCGAACTCCTCCGGAGCGCCGTCCAGTACCTCGCGGTTGGCCTTGAACGCGTCCACGATCTGGCGCTCCACGCTGAGCATCGGGTCAAGGGCCGTGACCGGGTTCTGGTAGATCATGGCCACATCCGAGCCCCGATAGGTTTGGAGTTCGTCGGTATCCAGGTCGAGCACCGAGCGGTCCTGCCACTCGACCGCACCGCCGGTGATCGCCCCGCCCGGAGGCATCAGCCGCAGTATCGACCGCAGGGTCATCGACTTCCCGGAACCGCTCTCCCCCACCAACCCGACCGTCTCACCGGGGAAAACCTGGAGATCCACGCCCTGGAGAGGATGGACCGGGCCCGAGAGGGTGTTGATGGTGACCTCCACCCCCGAGAGGGTCAGCAGCGCCCCGTTGGCCGGACCGGAGTTCATGCGGACGTCCCTCCCGGACCGACCAACGTTTCGGAGCGGGCAGAAAAGCCGGTCAACGAGTACACGGACAGGACGATGAAGGCGCCGGGGAAGACGGAGACCCACCAGTGGCCCTGGACGATCAGCGTGGCCCCCGTCTTGATCATGGATCCCCACTCGGGGTTGGGCGGTTCGATGCCGAGACCGATGAAGCTGAGCCCGGCGATGATCTGGATGGCGTAGGCGCAGGTCAGTGGGAACAAGGCCAGGATCTGGCCCCGGGCGTTGGGAATGAAGTGATGCACCACGATGCCCCATGCTCCCAGGCCGGCGCACTTGGCCGCCTGCACGAACTCTGCTTCGGTAAGCGGCAGCAGCACGCTGCGTACCTGGCGCAGGTACAACGGGAAATTGACCATGGCGATGGCTATCACGAGGACCGCCATGCCGTTGTCCACGGGGCCGAAGATCTCGAGGGGTCCCAGCGCGGCGAACAGGGCGATCCCGAGGAGGAGGACGGGGAACGACTGGACCACCTCGACAATCCGCAGGGCAATCATGTCCACCCACCCGCGGCGGTAGGCGGCCCAGGCGCCGGCCAGGCATCCCAGGCCGCCGCCGAGCATGACCCCGATGAGCGCCAGGGTGAAGTCGACCCGGGTGGCCACTATCACCCTCGTGAAGATGTCGAGGCCCAGCGTGTCCGTACCGAACCAGTGCTCCGCCGAGGGCGGGGACACCGGATTGAACGGATCGGGCCGGAGAGGGTCGTAGACGGGCATGGGTATCCATTGGCCGATCGTTTCGATCCACGGACCGATCACGGCCAGGAACAGCATGAAGAAGAACAGTGAACGCCGGACGGTGATACCGACCGTCGGGCCGACAAAGACACGGGCTAGAAGCCGGCGTTCCCTTTGGGGGGAGATGGTGGTCATCGCTGTTCAGTCACGGAGCCGGGGATCCATGGCGAACTGGATCAGATCAACTATGAAGTACAGGATCACGTAGATGACCGCGGCGATGATTACCACTGCCAGTACCACGTCATAATCCGAGTTGTCCATGCCCCACACCGCGAACGAACCGATCCCAGGCCAGGAGAACACCACCTCCACCAGCACCCCGCCTCCGATCAGGTAGCCGAAGGTCATGGCGGCCAGATTGAGCACCGGCGGGGAGGCGTTGCGGAGAACGTCCCTGACAAGAACGGTTCGCCGACCCAGTCCGTAGCTGTAGGCGGCCTCGACGAACGGGCTGGACACGGCCTCGCTAACTGCGGAGCGGGTGACACGGAATAGCGGGGGCCCACTGGTCAACGAGAGGGTCACCGCGGGGAGAATCAGATGCCACAGGGCATGCCAAGCCAGACGGAAGTCCCCGGCGATCAGGGCATCCAGCGTGTAGAGACCGGTCACCATTTCCGGGGGAGTAATGCCACTGCCCACGCGGCCCAAGGGAGGCGGGAAGAGCGAGGGGAGAGGACCTAGAGGGTCAGGGAGCCTGGGAGGCAGGAAGTAGAGGAGGAAGATGAACAGCAGGCCGAGCCAGAAGGCCGGAACGCTGACCCCGAACTGCGCCATGCCTTCCCCGAGCCTGGCCAGCTTTCCGTCGGGTCTGAGTCCTGCCCGTACACCGAGTGGGATGGCCCAGATGAAACTGACCATCAGCGTGAAGAAGACCATCTCGGCGGTAGCGGGAAGCTTGAGGGCAATGTCCTCGGCAACCGGTATGCGGCTAATACGGGACACACCCAGGTCTCCCTGGAGAAGGTGAGTGAGATAGGTCCAGAACTGTACGACGATGGGCTCGTTGAGGCCCATCTCCTCGGCTCGCTGCTCGATTATCGCCTCGCTCACCGCCACTCCGAGCGAGGCGTAAAGAGGGGTACCCGTGGACCGGGTGATCGTGAAGCCGATAATGACCACCGCCAGGAGGACGACGGCGAGAACCACGACGCGATTGGCCAGGAACAGGGCCCATCGCCGAAGTCCGGAGAGCCGGTCGCGGGTCTCCCGCTCCTGACTGGTTGCCTGTATCGCTTCTATGCGTGGCTCCAGGGAGGTAGAACGATCGGGAGGGCGGCCACCCTAGGCGGCGCCCTCCCGATCTGCGTAGTTGCTACCGATGGACTAGCCGGACCGATTCAGGGTCGCGAACCAGAGAAGCCCGTCGGGATGGAGCGTGAACCCGCCGATGTCTTCACGCATCGCCAGCGTGTAGTTGGCATTGGCAAGCCACAGCATCGGTGCTGCATCGACCAATCGGGTCACTGCCTCCCGATAAGGCTCGCGCCGTCCCGGATCCGAGACGACCGAAGCCGTTTCGTCGAGGATCTCATCGATCCGCGGGTCCACGAAACCGGTCCAGTTGATCGCTGCATCCTGCGAATCCCACCACAGGAAGAACTGGTAGTAGGGGTCATCGACGTAGTCGAGGAGACCGCCCCGGAAGGCCATACCTCCGTAGGTGAGACCGAACAGGTGGTCGAACATCTCGGCCCCGGTGACAGGACGGATGCTCATGTCAATCCCGAGGTCGGAGAATTGCGCCTTGAGGTTCGTGGCGACCGCCTCGTCGAGCGGGACGTTCTGGCGGATGACCATCTCGAACTCAAACCCGTCGGGATAGCCGGCTTCCGCCATGAGCTGCCGAGCCCTGTCGGGATCGTGCTCGTAGATCCACGCGTCCTCCAGGTTGTATAGGTCGAAGAACCTGGAATTCACCGAGATAGGTCCTTGGCTCGGGACTGCCTGGCCATTCAGGACGCCGTTGACGATCGCGTTGTAGTCGACCGCGTAGGACATCGCCTTCCGCAGGGTCACGTTGTCGAACGGCGGAGCCTGGTTGTTCAGCAGGACGTTGATCCCGTTCCGGTCGGGAACCGACAGAACCTTCACACCGTCCGAAGTTGCTGCGGTAGCCAACTGCTGTACGGACAGATCGAGGGCGATGTCCACGTCACCGCTCTGGAGCAGGGCGAGACGGTTGGCCGCCTCGGGCACCGTCAGCAACT
>JAPPGV010000088.1 GCA_028821235.1 bacterium | reverse complement strand
GGCGGACGCACCGTAGGAGCAGGCACCGTCACCAAAATCATCGAATAACCGGAACGCAAAGAGAACTACTGGCCGAGACATCGGAATGGGAACCGGCAGGAAGACAGCATGAAAGAACAGAGAATCCGCATCAAGCTGAAGGCTTACGACCACCAGGTGGTCGATGAGTCGGCGCGCAAGATAGCGGAGACAGTCATCCGCACCCATGCCATCGTTCATGGGCCGGTCCCGCTCCCTACCAAAGTCCACCGGTACTGCGTGATCCGGTCGCCGCATGTGTACAAGGACTCGCGTGAACACTTCGAGATCCGCACCCACAAGCGCCTGATCGACATCCTGCGGCCGACCCACAACACGATCGAATCCCTCATGAGGCTGGACCTCCCGGCCGGAGTGGAAGTCGAGATCGAGACATGAGCCTGTCGGCGATCCTCGGAGAGAAGGTCGGCATGACCCGGATCTTCGACGATCATGCCCGCGCCATCCCCGTGACGGTGATCAAGGCCGGACCCTGCCACGTCACCCAGATCTGCACCGAGGAGAACGACGGCTACTCGGCGGTGCAGATCTCGTACGGCGAGATCCCCGCCCGGAAGGTCAACAAGCCGCAGGCCGGCCACTTCGCCAATGCCGGCGTCGCCCCGGCCCGCCACCTCGTGGAGGTGCGGGTCGATGACGGCTCGGAGTTCCAGCTGGGCCAGGTGCTGCGGGTCGAGGACGTGTTCGAGCCCGGAACCAAGGCCGACGTGACCGGAGTCTCCAAGGGGAAGGGCTTCCAGGGCGTTATGAAGCGCCACAACTTCCACGGACAGGGCGCCAGCCACGGTGTTCACAAGGTGCACCGCTCGCCGGGCGCCATCGGCGCCTGCGCCACCCCGGCCCGGGTGATGAAGGGCACCAAGCTACCCGGACGGATGGGTGGTAAGCAGACCACGGTTCTCAACCTGGCCGTGGTCGGCGTGGACCCCGAGCGCAACCTGCTGGTGCTGCAGGGCGCGGTCCCAGGTCCCAGAGGCGGGCTGGTCTTCGTCCGCGAAGCGGTCAAGAACGGTTGATGGGCGATGGCTGATCTGGTTGCTCCCAGGTACGACTCCGCCGGCGTCCAGCAGGGCGAGGTGTTGCTCGACCCGGCAGTCTTCGGCATCACGCCCAACCGTGACGTGATGCATCAGGTGGTGGTGGCCCATCTGGCGGCCCGGCGTTCCGGCACGGCTCGCACCAAGACCAGGGCCGAAGTGCGAGGCGGCGGGCGCAAGCCATGGCGCCAGAAGGGCCTGGGGCGGGCCCGCCACGGGTCGATCCGCTCTCCCATCTGGGTGGGCGGCGGCAAGGCGCACGGCCCTCGCGACCGCAACTACGTCCAGCGGGCCCCCAAGAAGATGAAGGCGCTGGCCCTCAGGAGCGCCCTGTCGGCCCGGGCGTCGGAAGGTGCCATCAAGATCATCGGGGGGTTCGACTGGGAGGTGCCCAGCACCAGGCTGGCCGTCTCCCTGCTCAGCGAGATCGGGGCCACCGGTAAGGCATTGGTGGTGGTCGACCGCTCGGAGGAGGTCGCGCTCCGGTCGTTCCGGAACCTGCCCCAGGTCATCCTCGGGCGACCCGGGATGCTGAACACGTACGACGTCCTCTGGGCCGGCACCGTCATCTTCTCCGGACTGGCCCTCGGGCAGTCTTCCACCGGTCCGGCCGGATCCCAATCGGGTCGCTTCGACGTTTCGGACGAGGACTTCGTCATGGAGAACGGCGCGGCGCCGGCCGGGCTGGGACAGGACGTACGATGAAGGACCCGCGTGACGTGATCATCCAGCCCGTGGTCTCGGAGAAGTCATACGACCTCATCGAGCGTGCCAACACGTACACCTTCGTGGTGGATCGGCGGGCCCGCAAGGAGGAGATCCGCCGGGCGGTCGAGGTCCTGTTCGGCGTCCGGGTGTTGAGCGTCAACACGCTGAACCGCAAGGGCAAGCGGAAGCGGACCAGGTTCACGGTCGGTAGGCGTGCCGACACCAAGCGCGCCATGGTCACGCTGCCCATCGGGCAGACCGTGGACATCTTCGGAATTTGAGGCAGGTGAGTTCGAGATGGCAGTAAAGAAGAGAAAACCCACCTCACCGGGACGCCGGTTCCAGACCGTGTCGGACTTCGCGTCGATCACCAAGTCAAAGCCCGAGAAGTCCCTGCTGGCCAAGAAGAAGCGCTCCTCGGGGCGCAACAACCATGGCCGGATCACGTCGCGCCATCGGGGTGGCGGTCACAAGCGTAGGTACCGCATCGTGGACTTCCGCCGGACCAAGGACGGGGTGCCTGCTCGGGTGGCGGCCGTGGAGTACGACCCCAACCGCAATGCCCGGCTGGCCCTGCTGCACTATGTGGACGGCGAGAAGCGTTACATCCTGCACCCGGTGGGAGTATCGGTGGGGGACATGCTGGAGTCGGGCCCCAAGGCCGAGATCCGGCCCGGAAACGCCCTTCCGCTGCGGAACATTCCGGCGGGAACGGTGGTTCATGCCATCGAGCTGAAGCCGGGAGGCGGGGCCAGGATGGCCAGGGCGGCAGGGACGGGTGTCCAGCTGATGTCCAAGGAGGGGAACAGGGCGCTGCTCCGGTTGCCCTCGGGCGAGGTTCGCTATGTCCTCCTCGACTGCCGGGCCACCATCGGTCAGGTCGGCAATACCGAGGCGGAGCTCACCAAGCTCGGCAAGGCGGGCAGGAACCGCTGGAAGGGGGTGCGTCCCCAGACCCGCGGCGTGGCGATGAACCCGGTTGATCACCCGCTGGGAGGTGGCGAAGGGCGCTCGTCAGGAGGCCGCCATCCGGTGTCCCCGTGGGGTAAGCCGGAGGGCCGGACCCGGAATCGCAACAAGGCGAGCAACCGGGATATCGTGCGCCGCCGCAACAAGAAAGGCCGGAGGTAGCAGATGGCTCGGAGCCGTAAGAAGGGCCCGTTCGTGGACGAGCACCTCCTGAGGAAGGTGGAAGTCGCCAACAGCGCCGGCCACAAGCGGATGATCCGCACCTGGAGCCGCCGGAGCACCATCATCCCCGAGATGGTGGGCCTGACCATCGCTGTCCATGATGGCCGCCGCCACGTTCCCATCTACATCACCGAGCAGATGGTCGATCACAAGCTGGGCGAGTTCGCTCCTACCAGGACCTTCAGGGGACACGCCGGCACCAAGCGGGAAAAGGCTACGAGGCGGTAGGTCGAGATGAGAGCAGTCGCCCGCGCCCGCCATATCCGCCAGTCCCCCTACAAGGTGCGGGTGGTGCTGGACCAGGTCCGGGGCATGTCGGTCGCCGATGCTGAGGTGACCCTCCGGTTCTCCAACCGGAGAGCCGCGGAGCCGATCCTCAAGTGCATCCGCTCGGCAGTCGCCAACATGAATTCGAAGTTCGAGCTCGGCGAGGACCTCGACACGCTGGCCGGCGAGGTCCGCGTGGTCGAGGCCTATGCCGACGAGGGCGTGACCATCAAGCGCTTCCGGCCTCGGGCCCGGGGTCGCGCCACCAGGATCCGCAAGCGCACCTGCCACATCACCATCGTGGTTTCCGACGGCCGCGAGGAGGTCGACTGATGGGCCAGAAGACGCATCCCTATGGTTTCCGCCTCGGAATCGTCACCGACTGGAAGTCACGTTGGTACTCGGATAAGGACTACACGTTCCTGGCCAACGAGGACCACCGGATACGCGACTACTTGAAGCGCGAACTCAAGCGGGGGGCGGTGTCGCGGGTCGACATCGAACGCACCCGCGAACGCCTCCAGGTGGACGTCCACACGGCCCGTCCCGGCGCCGTGATCGGCCGCAAGGGCGCCGAGGCGGAGCGGATCCGGTCAGGTATGGAGAAGATGACCGGGCGCCGGGTGAAGCTCAATGTGATCGAGGTCAAGGACCCCGAGACCGACGCCCAGTTGCTGGCCCGCGGCGTGGCCGACCAGTTGGAGAACCGGGTGGCCTTCCGGCGCGCCATGCGACGGACGGTGCAGACCGCCCTCAAAGCAGGCGCGGAAGGAGTGAGGGTGGAGTGCGCCGGCCGCCTGGGCGGCGCCGACATGAGCCGCCGCGAGTGGTACCGGGAGGGCCGGGTGCCCCTGCACACCCTCCGGGCGGACATCGACTACGGCCAGGCCACGGCCGCCACCAGCGTGGGGAGTATCGGGGTCAAGGTCTGGGTCTACAAGGGCGATGTGGTCGCCTCGCTCAAGACCACGCGCGAGCAGATGGCGCGCGAGGCCGCGCTGGCGGCCGGACGGCCGTCGGGCCGGATGACGCCGGCCAAGAGCCGGGCCGAGCAGCGAGCCGGTGGACGCGCCGCGCCGCGGGTGATCGAAGCCGGAGGGGGCAAGAGGATCATCGAGGCCGGCGGTGGCCGCAAGGTCAGCAAGGCCGAGGCCAAGTCGGCCTACGACAGCGCCCGGGCCGAGACCGGTGCGCCGTCCGGGCAGGCCGGTGACGAGGGCGGGTCCGCCGCCAAGCCCGAGGACGACTCCGGCGCCGATGAGGCCGGGAAGTAGTAGATCATGTTGATGCCCAAGCGAACCAAGTACCGCAAGGTCCATAGGGGGCGGATGAAGGGTTACGCCAAGGGCGGCACGGCGGTGTCGTTCGGCGACTACGGCATCCAAGCGCTGGAGCCGGGCCAGATAACCGCTCGCCAGATCGAGTCCGCCCGTGTCGCCATCACCCGTACGGTTCGGCGGGGAGGGAAGGTCTGGATCAACATCTTCCCCGACAAGCCGATCACGGCCAAGCCGGCCGAGACCCGGATGGGTTCGGGGAAGGGGAACCCCGAGTTCTGGGTGGCCGTCGTCAAGCCGGGGCGGGTGATGATGGAACTGTCGGGCGTGGACGAGCAAATGGCGCGCGAGGCGATGCGCAGGGCCGGCCACAAGCTGCCGATCAAGACCCGGTTCGTATCCAGGGAACTGCTGGGGTAGAGAATGACGATGGAGGTAGCGGTATGAAGGCCTTGGAGCTGAGGGAACTCACCCCGGCCGAGCTGGACGAGAAGCTGGACGAGACTAAGGAGGAGCTGTTCAACCTCCGGTTCCAGCTGGCGGTCAGCCAGTCGGAGGACACGGCGTCTCTGGGCCGCCTGAGGCAGTTGATCGCGCGGATCAAGACCGTGATGCACGAGAACGAGGAGGTCGGTCATGCCTGATCGGCGGCGGCGCAAGACGCGTGTGGGCATGGTGGTGTCCGATGCCCGGGCCCGCACCATCACGGTGGAGCTCGAGCGGCGGACGCGCCATCCGCGCTACGGCAAGATCGTGCGCAGCGTCACCAAGGTTCATGCGCACGACGAGGAGAACACCGCCCGCAACGGCGACCGGGTGATGATCATGGAGACCCGGCCCCTGTCCAAGACCAAGCGGTGGCGGCTGGTAGAGGTGTTGGGACGGGCGAGATGATCCAGCAGGAGTCCCGGCTCAAGGTGGCCGACAACAGCGGCGCCCGCGAGGTGCTGTGCATCCGCGTGCTGGGAGGGTCGCGCCGCCGGTATGCCCGGATCGGCGACATCATCGTGGCCACTGTCAAGCACGCCGCTCCCGGAGCGGCGCTCAAGAAGGGCGAGGTGGTCAGGGCGGTGGTGGTGCGGACTGCCAAGGAGCAGCGCCGCCGGGACGGCACCTACATCCGCTTCGACGACAACGCATGCGTGGTCATCAACGACAACCGGCTCCCTCGGGGCACCCGCATATTCGGGCCGGTGGCCCGCGAGCTGCGGGACCGGAAGTTCATGCGGATCGTCTCACTGGCGCCGGAGGTGATCTGATGGCCATCCGCGAAGGCGACCGGGTCGTGGTGATCTCCGGCAAGGACGTGGGCCGCGAGTCGAGAGTGGCGCGGGTCCTGCCCCGCCGGGGCCGGGTGATCGTGGAAGGCGTCAACACCGCCAAGCGGCACCAGAAGGCCCGGGGCCGGGAGCTGCAAGCGGGCATCGTCGACAAGGACATGCCCATCGACGTTTCCAACGTGATGCTGGTGTGCGACGACTGCGGGCCGGTCAGGACCGGAGTCGGCAGGAGCGACACGGGCCGCAGGTTCCGCCGCTGCGTCAAGTGCGACGGGGAGGTGTAGGCAGTCATGGCCGCCGAGACGAAGACCGCTCCGGTGGGTGACGTGCCCCGCCTGAAGCGGCAGTACGTGGAGACGGTTCGGTCCCGGATCATGGAGGATCTGGGCCTCGCCAATCCGATGTTGATCCCCGACCTGGACAAGATCGTGGTGAACATGGGCATCGGCGAGGCGGTGGGCGACCGCAAGCAGACCGGCGCGGCCATGGAGGACCTGGCCACCATCACCGGCCAGAAGCCCCGGCTGAATCGGGCTCGCCGGTCCATCGCCGGGTTCAAGCTGCGGACCGGGATGCCGGTGGGCTGTTCGGTGACGATCCGCGGGCATCGGGCCTGGGAGTTTCTCGATCGGCTGATTACCATCGCCATCCCGCGCATCCGGGACTTCCGGGGTCTGAGCCCGTCGTCATTCGACGGGCGTGGCAACTACAGCTTCGGGGTGAGCGAGCAGCTCATCTTTCCCGAGATCGACTACGACAAGGTGACGGCGGTCCGCGGTATGGACATAACCATCTGCACGACCTCCGCCGACGACGGGGGCGCCAGGGCATTGCTGGAGGCCTTCGGCTTCCCCTTCCGGCGTCGGGCTGCCGCAACCAACTGAGATGTGAGGAAACGATATGGCCAAGAAGTCGATGATCGCCAAGAACAAGCGCCGGGCCGAGATGGTCGAGCGCTACCGGGAGCGCCGGGCCGAGCTCATCAGCGTCATCAAGGACCCCGACGCCACGTATGACGCCAAGCGGGACGCCTACGCGAGCCTGGCGAAGATGCCTCGCGACGCCAGCCCGACCCGGTACCGCAACCGGTGCGGCATCACCGGACGGCCCCGCGGCTACCTGCGCAAGTTCGGGATGTCGCGGATTGCGGTCCGGGAGCTCGCGCACCGTGGCGAGCTGCCAGGCGTTCAGAAGTCCTCCTGGTAAGGGAGCGAGACCGCAATGATGACCGACCCCATTGCCGACATGCTGACCCGGATCCGCAACGCCAACATCGCCTTGCATGCCAGGGTGAGCATGCCCTCCTCGAAGCTGAAGGAGCAGGTCGCCAGGGT
Source organism: bacterium (assembly GCA_028821235.1). Lineage (NCBI taxonomy): Bacteria > bacterium. The sequence continues at coordinate 8,665 of JAPPGV010000088.1, read as the reverse complement.
GCTGGCGTCGGAGGGTTATGTGGAGGGCTACGACGTGAGTCCGGCGGCCCAGGGGAACACCCTGACCATCCGCTTGAAGTTCGCCGGTAAGGCCAATCAGGAGCGCATCATCCAGGGGTTGCGTCGTGTCTCCCGGCCGGGCCGGCGCGTGTACAAGGGCGCCGACGACCTGCCGCGTTCCCAGGGAGGCCTGGGAACGGTGATCGTGTCCACCTCCCAGGGTCTGCTGCCCGATCGGGAGGCCCGCCGGCGGCGTCTGGGCGGTGAGCTCATGTGCGAGGTCTGGTAGTCATGAGTCGGGTCGGCAAGGTTCCGATTCCGGTGCCCGGCGGGGTGGAGATCACCATCTCCGGCCAGGAGGTGACGGTCAAGGGCCCGAAGGGTTCCCTGAAGCGGACCTTCGAGGACCGGGTGGGGGTCGAGGTGATCGACGGCCGGTGCGTGGTCACCAGGATCAACGACGAACGCCGCAGCCGAGCACTGCACGGGCTGACCCGGGCCCTGGTGAACAACATGGTGATCGGGGTCACCGAGGGGTACCGCAAGACCCTCAAGATCGTCGGGGTCGGTTACCGGGCTCTGAGCCGGGGTGACGGGTTGGAGCTGCAGGTCGGCTACAGCCACAGCGTGGCGGTTCCGGCCACAGACGGTATCTCCTTCACGGTTCCGGACGCCACCACCATCGTGGTGGAGGGCATCGACAAGGAGAAGGTAGGCCAGGTAGCGGCCGAGATCCGCCGCGTCCGGCCGCCGGAGCCTTACAAGGGCAAGGGCATCCGCTACCAGGACGAGTACGTCCTCAGGAAGAGCGGCAAGGCCGGAGTGACAGTCCGATGAGCGGGGCACGGACGAGGGCAAGGATCCGCCGTCACCGCCGGGTACGGAAGCGGTTGGCCGGTACCGAGGCCCGCCCGCGCCTGGCGGTGTTCCGGAGTAACCGGTACATCTACGCGCAGGTCATCGACGACGGCCCCGGCCGGACGCTGGCGGCGGCTTCCTCGCAGGAGCCGGCGCTCCGGTCGAAGCCCTTGACCACCGGGACCGCCACCGAGGTGGGCCGTCTGATCGCTTCCCGGGCTGCCGGCGCCGGCGTTACGAAAGTGGTTTTCGATCGGGGCGGGCATCCGTTCCATGGACGTGTGAAGGCTCTGGCCGACGCGGCGAGGGAGGCTGGACTTGACTTCTAGAAGAAGACGGCGCGACGGGGGCTTGGACTCCACCCCCCAATTCGATGAGCGGGTCATAGAGATCAACCGGGTCTCCAAGGTGAGCAAGGGGGGACGCCGGTTCTCCTTCACCGCCCTCGTGGCGTTGGGCGACGGGGCCGGCCGGGTCGGGATCGGCTACGGGAAGGCCAAGGAGGTGCCCACCGCCATCCAGAAGGCCATCGAGTCGGCTCGCAAGTCGATGTTCACCGTTCCCATGGCAGGCACCACCCTGATCCACCGGGTCATCGGCCAGCAGGGCGCCTCGAAGGTACTCCTGAAGCCGGCGGCGCCGGGCACGGGAGTGATCGCCGGCGGCGCCGTCCGCCAGATCCTCGAGGCGGCCGGGATCCGCGACGCCCTGGCCAAGTCCCTCGGCGCGCCCACCCACCTCAACGTCGCCAAGGCCACCATCGACGGCCTGAAGGGGCAGCGGCGTCCCGAGGACGTGGCGAAGGCAAGGGGCAAGACCCCCGAGGAGATCACGCCTCCGGGACTGCTGGCCGCCTACCGCTCCACCGAGATGATGCGGGCGTCGGGCGGAGGAGGCAGTGGATCATGAGCGGCGAGATGCTCCGGATCACCTTGCGCCGGAGCCTGATCGGCGAGAAGCACAAGGCCCGGGCTACCGTCCGGAGCCTGGGTCTGAAGAAGTTGAACGCCTCGGTGGAGCGTCCGGACAGTCCGGAGCTGCGGGGTATGTTGCATCGGGTGCGCCATCTGGTGGAAGTCCGGGAGGCGCGACCGCAGGGAACGAAGTAAGAACGAGGGCTCGCCGACGGGTCGGGTCGGGCATGGGGTTCGCAGGCTGAGGCAGGCCGGGGCGAACCGCAGTCCGGGGCCCGGAGGACGAGCCGGTTATCCGGAAGGGTGGCGTCCGTGGCTACCAAGACAAACCAATTGAAACTCCACCACCTCAGGCCGGCGGAAGGGTCGAAGCGGAAGAAGATCCGGGTCGGACGCGGCGAGGCGGGAAGGCGCGGCAAGACGGCCGGCAGGGGAACGAAGGGCCTCAAGGCCCGCCGTAGCCTGCGACCCGGCTTCGAGGGCGGCCAGACCCCACTGCAAGCCAGGCTTCCGAAGTTGCGGGGCTTCAAGCCCCACAACCGGCAGGCGTTCACGGTGGTCAACGTGGATGACCTCGACGGCTTCCGGGACGGTGCGACCATCTCGCCGGACCATCTGCGCGAGCAGGGACTGGCGCGCAAGCGGGGCAGGATCAAGGTGCTGGGCCGGGGCGAGATCCGCAAGGCGCTGACCGTCGAGGCGCATGCCTTCAGCCGGTCAGCCCGCGCCAAGATAGAAGCTGCCGGTGGATCGTGCGTGATCGTCGGTTGACGGCGACGCCCGCGGCGGCGGGCTCGTGGAGGACCCGGCCGGGACCCGGCTGCCCGGTCGACCGTGCCGGTGATGGATTCGGAGGGAGCATCGGCCGATGCTGAACGTCTACCGGTACATGTTCAAGATCCCGGATCTCCGGGGCAAGATCCTGTTCACGCTGGGCATCTTCGCGCTGTATCGGCTGGGGGCCACCATTCCCGTACCGGGTATCGAGTTGGACCGGTTGGACGCGCTGGCCGGGCAGCGGCCCGGCGGCGCCTTCGGCTTGTTGAACCTCTTCTCGGGCAACGCCCTGGAGAACCTGTCCGTCTTCAGCCTGGGCATCCTCCCGTACATCACGGCCAGCATCATCATGCAGCTCCTGTCCGTGGTCATACCCCGCCTGCAGAAGCTGCAGGACGAGGGCGAGTCGGGCAGGGCCGTCATCACCAAGTGGACCCGGTACCTGACCGTGATCCTGGCGCTGCTCCAGTCGACCGGTATCACCTACCTCTTCAGCCGGGGGAGCAGCTTCACGGGCGGGATAGTGCTGATCGACGACTACACGCCCACCCGGGTGGTGCTGATGGTCGTGACGATGACGGCGGGCACGGCCTTCGTGATGTGGCTGGGCGAGTTGATCACCCAGCGCGGGGTCGGCAACGGGATGTCGCTGCTGATCTTCATCAGCATCGTGGCCGCCCTGCCCAGCCAGTTCACCCTGATCTGGCAGTACACGATTCCCACCGGCCGGGCGCCCATCTTCGTGTTGATCATCGGCCTGTTCATCCTGATGGTGGTGGGCATCCTCTTCGTGGAGCAGGGCCAGCGGCGGATCCCCATCCAGTTCGCCAAGCGGATCCGGGGCCGCCGGGTGATGGGCGGCCAGAGCACCTACATACCGCTGAAGATCAACATGGCCGGGGTGATCCCGGTGATCTTCGCCACCTCGATCCTGTTCTTCCCGGTGCTGATCTCCACCTCCATACCCAGCACTGAAGGGTTCTTCTCGGCTGTGAGGGACTTCATCAACGTCCACCTGGCGCCGTCCGGCTACGCGAGCGGCGCCACCAGCTGGTTCTACATCGGGGTGCTGTTCTTCCTGATCGTGTTCTTCACCTACTTCTATACGGCCATCCAGTTCGACCCGGCGCGCCAGTCGGAGATGATCCAGCGCCAGGGTGGTTTCATCCCCGGCCAGCGGCCCGGCCAGCAGACCTCTCGCTACCTGGGGCGGATTCTCAACCGGATCACCCTGCCCGGCTCGGTCTTCCTCGGGCTCATCGCCATCCTGCCGGCGATCGCTTCGGCCATATGGGCGATCCCGGTCGGGTTCTCGGGCGTGTCGATCCTCATCGTGGTCGGTGTGGCCCTGGAGACGATGAAGCAGATCGAGAGCCAGCTCACCATGAGAAACTACGAGGGATTCTTGACGTGAGAATCCTCTTCCTGGGAGCCCCCGGCGTCGGCAAGGGCACCCACGCGGAGCGGGTCGGTGAGGCCTTGGGCATCCCGCATATCTCCACGGGCGAGATGTTCCGCCGCCACGTGGGGTCGAGGACGTCGCTGGGCCTGCGGGTCGAGGAGATCCTGTCCCGCGGCGATCTGGTCCCGGACGTTCTCACGGTGGAGATGATGCTGGAACGCCTCCGTGATCCGGACACGGTGGACGGCTACATCCTGGACGGGTTCCCCCGCAACCTCGCCCAGGTCCACGCGCTCGACGGGGCCATAGGGGACTATGCGCTCGACGCGGTAGTGGTCCTGGAGGCCTCGGACGAGGTGCTGACGGAACGGATACTGGCCCGTGGCAGGACGGATGACACCGGGGCGTCCGTGAGCAACCGGTTGGAGGTGTACGAGCGGGAGACGGCGCCCTTGATCCACGTGTACCGGGAGCGGGGCCTCGTTCTGAGGGTGAACGGGATCGGCGAGATCGAGGAGATCACCGCCAAGATCCTGACGGCCCTGGCCGCGCTCTAGGCCGGGTTTGCGGGTTACCGGAAGTGTTCTCCCTGTCAGGGATCGCGGCGAGGAGCATGCTGAAAGAGACGGCAGTGGATGGCCCGCTACTCCTCGACCCGGGGTTTCGTCGGGGACTATCGGGCCAAACGGACGTTCTTCAGCACACTCCTAGCACCCGGTGCGGCCCATGATCACCATCAAGAACAAGCGCCAGTTCGCGAAGATGGCCGAGGCGGGAAGGTGCGTGGCCGCCGTTCACGAGGCCGTGTTCGAGGCCGCCGAGGTGGGCGTGACCTTGAGTCACCTGGACCAGGTCGCGGCCGACGTGATACGCGGTTGGGGATGTGAACCCTCCTTCCTCGGCTACCAGGGGTTTCCGGCGCACATCTGCGCATCGCCCAACGAAGTGATCGTGCATGGAATCCCGGGGGACGATCGCCTCGCCGAGGGTGACATCCTCTCGATCGACGCCGGTGCGATCTACGAGGGGTACCACGCCGATGCCGCCCTCACCATCCCGATCGGCGAGGTGGACGAGGAGTCCGCCCGGCTGATCGAGGTCACGCGCCGCGCCCTCTGGGCGGGTATCGATCAGGTCCACCCCGGCAAGAAGGTGGGCGACATAGGCCATGCGGTGGAGACGGCGGCGGTCCCGTACGGATACGGTGTGGTCTCCCAGTACGTGGGGCATGGCATCGGGCGCTCCATGCACGAGGGCCCGCAGATACCGAACCTCGGGCCTCCCGGAAAGGGATACCGGTTGAAGACGGGCATGGCCGTCTGCGTGGAGCCCATGTTCAACCTGGGGACGCCGGACACAGTGACCGCCGAGGACGGGTGGACCGTGCTCACGGCCGACGGCCGGCGGTCCGCACACTTCGAGCACACGGTGGCGCTGACCGCCGCCGGCCCCGTCGTTCTCACCGTCAATGACTTGCTCACAGCCCGTCCGGTCGGGTAGAATCGCCTGTCGGTCATGCGTCGCCGACCGGTCTGGCGCGGACATCCAACTTTGGCGGGTGAACGGTTACGCATGCGGTCCAGCTCTTTGTCTGAGCCGGCGCCGAACGATCACAGTGAATCGACGGGGTTGACCCCAAAGGGCGAACGGTGAAGGTACGGCCCTCCACTAAGAAGATGTGCGACAACTGTCGCCTGATAAAGCGCCGCCGGCGGGTGTGGGTGGTGTGCTCCAACCCGCGCCACAAGCAGCGGCAGGGTTGAGGAGGTAATGGCCTCATGGCGCGCATAGCCGGAGTCGACCTGCCGCGGCAGAAGCGACTCGAGATCGGCCTGACCTACATATACGGCATCGGCATCAACACCGCTCGGGACATGTGTCACCGGCTGCGGATCGATCCCGACACCAAGGTGCACGAGCTCAACGACGACGAGGTGAGCCGGATCCGCACCTACATCCAGTCCAACCTACGCGTCGAGGGCGATCTGCGCCGGGTGGTCGCCCAGAACATCAAGCGCAAGATGGAAATCGGTTGCTACCAGGGCCTTCGGCATCGGCGAGGCCTCCCGGTGCGCGGCCAGCGGACCCATACCAACGGGCGGACCCGCAAGGGTCGGCGCATGGCGGTCGCCGGTAAGAAGAAGGTGAAGAAGTGACTTCGGGCAGGGCTGGTCGTGAATTGAGTTGCGGAGGTCGCGTTGGCTAGAAGGCAAGGGAAGCGGGTAAGGCGGCGCGAGCGCAAGAACATAGCGTTCGGCCAGGCGCACATCAGGGCCAGCTTCAACAACACCATCATCAACATCACCGACGTGAACGGCAACACGATCGTTTGGACGTCCGGTGGGTCGGTCGGGTTCAAGGGCTCCCGCAAGTCGACGCCGTACGCGGCCCAGGTGGCTGCCGAGGAAGCATCCCGGCGGGCCGGGGAGCACGGCATCAGGAAGCTGGAAGTGATCGTCAGCGGGAACGGATCGGGTCGGGATACCGCGGTCCGCACGCTCACGAACATGGGCCTCGAAGTGTCGAGCGTCCGGGATGTCACACCGTTGCCTCACAACGGATGCCGTCCCAAGAAGCGCCGGAGGGGATGAATCGTGGCGCGTTACCTCGGTCCCCGCACTCGCAAGAGCCGCCGTCTCGGCCAGTTGCTCGACGACAACAAGTCGAAGTACTTCGACCGGCGCCCCTACCCGCCGGGCGAGCACGGCCGGCGCCGGGGCAGGCGGAGCAACGACTCCGACTACCTGCATCAGCTCCGGGAAAAGCAGAAGATGCGCCAGATCTACGGCATCCTCGAGCGGCAGTTCCGCCGCTACTACCAGGAGGCGGCCCGGCTGAAGGGGATCACCGGGGACAACCTTCTCCAGATCCTGGAGTGCCGCCTCGACAACGTGGTGTACCGGTCTGGCCTGGCCAGGACACGTCCCCAGGCCCGCCAGCTCGTCAACCACGGCCATTTCCAGGTCAACGGCCACAAGGTGGACATTCCCTCCTACCGGGTGCGGGCCGGAGACATGGTGACGGTGAAGCCCAAGTCCAGGGAGATAATCGTGATCCGCCATGCCGCGGATACGGCCGGCGACCGCCGGGTTCCGGAGTGGCTGGAGGTCAGCCTCGACGAGCGGCGCGTCCAGGTGATCGACGTCCCGAGCCGAACCCAGATCGACACGGCGGTGCGGGAGCAGCTGGTTGTCGAGCTGTACTCCAGGTGAGGCTCGTCCGGTAGCCGTGCCCTTCGCCATCTCATTGCCTGCCCGATACGCATTCTCTGACTAGAAGTGACCCTCGAGACTTAGGGGAAGAAACCTTGCAAGCGTTGGTTGTTCAGCGTCCACAGATCGAGATGATGCCGCTCAACGAGACCCGTGCCCGGTTCGTGATCGAGCCTTTGGAGCCGGGTTTCGGCTACACGCTCGGCAACACCCTCAGGCGGACGCTGCTCTCTCGGATACCCGGTGCCGCGGTGTCCTCGATAAGGATGGACGACATCTACCACGAGTTCACCACCGTCAAGGGCGTCAAGGAGGATGTGGTCGACATCATCCTGAACATCAAGCGCCTGGTGGTGCGAATGACCGACCCCGAGCCGCTCACGCTCCGGCTGTCGGCCACGGGTCCGGGTGCGGTGACGGCGGCCGATCTCGAAGCCCCGACCGGGGTGGAGATCGTCAGCCGGGACCTGCACCTCGCCACTCTGGAGGAGGGTGTCCACTTCGAGGCGGAGATGGTCGTGGAGCAGGGAGTGGGTTATCGCACCGCGGTCTCGGACCGGAACGATGCCATCGGCATGATCCCGATCGATGCCATTTTCTCCCCGGTCCGCAACGTCTCCTACCGGGTCGACAACACGCAGGTCGGCCAGATGACCAACTTCGATCGCCTGGAGATCGACATCGAGACCGACGGCTCGCTGGAGCCGAGCGAGGCGCTCTCGTCCGCCGGCAAGACCCTGCGCGAGCTCCTCAGCCTGTTCGCCGATGTGGGCGAGGGCATCGGTCTGGAGCTGGGTGACGTGGCCGTGGTCGAGACCGTCTCGCAGGACCTTGACCTGCCGGTCGAGGCCCTAGATCTCTCGGAGCGTCCCCGCAACTGCCTGAGGCGCGCCCAGATCAACACCGTGGGCGAGCTCACCAAGCAGACCCGCGAAGACCTTCTTGACATGACCAACTTCGGGCAGAAGAGCCTCGAGGAAGTGATCGCCAAGCTCGACGAGCTAGGGCTCGGTATCGCTGCCTCACGGGACAGGAACAGTTAGCCGATGCCCAGACCGAGGAAGGGCAAGCGCCTGGGCGGTGACCCCGCCCACCAGAAGGCCATGCTGGCGAACCTCGCCCAGTCCCTGATCTGGGACGAGCAGATCACCACCACCCTGACCAGGGCCAAGGTGCTCCGCCCCTATGTCGAGAAGATCATCACCAAGGCCCGGCGCGGCGATCTCCATTCCCGCCGCCTCGTGCTCAAGGACCTGTCGGACCTAGAGGTGGTCACCAAGCTGTTCGACGAGGTCGCCCCGAGGTACCAGGGACGGCCCGGCGGCTACACCCGCATCGTCAAGATCGGCCCCCGCCGCGGCGACAACGCAGAGATGGCGGTCATCGAACTCGTCTAGCGCCCCGAGCCGCGACGAGAACGCGAAAATCGCGCCGCGAAAACGGCGCTCGCACCGGGCCCTCCTTTACCTTGTTGGGTGGCTCTGGTGTGTGAGTATCGGGGC
>JAPPGV010000087.1 GCA_028821235.1 bacterium | reverse complement strand
TGTTCCTCATCCTGCTCGAGCCGCTGGGCGCCGGGCGGACCATCGAGCACTGCACCTTCCTGTTCCCGCCGGGCGCCCTGCCGCCATCCGGGGACGAGCAGGGGTGGCACCGGTTCGCCGAGGCGTTCGAGACCACCCGCCGATTCTGGGTAGACGTGAACGACGAGGACATCGACATCTGCGAACGGGTCCAGCGGGGTGTCTCCCGGGCCGGCGCGCCACCGGGTCCGATGGCGCCTCGTTTCGAAGAGCCCCTGAACCGCTTCCACAACATGACCGCCGATCTCATGACCCTCGAGTCGGTGGCGGATCTGGTGGTACCGGGCGGGGACCGGCCGGGCGATGTCGATCTCTATGGCACCAAGCCGAACCCCATGCCCCCGCCCATCGAGGTCGAGGCCGCCCTGCGGGCCCGCCCACCAACGTAGGTGGCACTACTTAGAAGCGGAGCATCCGACTCCCGCTAGCCGCGGGCTCCGATCTCCTAGGCTGGGGTTATAGCGATTTGACAGCCCCATCTCCCGGCCGGTGCGGGATCAACCGCCGGGTGAAGGGCGGCCGCTCGCAGGCGATGTGGTTGGAGCGGCCTGATCCCTGCCGGTGTGCTGGGAAGATGAATAATCAGGGTTGAGACGCGGCAAGTACGAGGAACGAAGGGTGTTATGGAATCCACGCAGGAGAGTCGACTGTCCGGGCTGTCACTTATGGCGGGCGTGGTCTTGGTGGGTATCTGTACTTTCTTCCTTCCGAGGGGTACAGGGTCGAGAATCGACTACGTCCGCCTCGTGACCTTCAGGGCCGAAAACGCGGAACTCACCCATTCGATGTCGCTGCTGACCATCCTCGGCGTCCTGCTATGGGTCGCCGGACTGGTCACCCTGTCACGAAGTATCGTCGCCGGTCACGGCACGACTGACGCCATGGTGCGTATCAGCATCGCCATCCTGCTCGTCTCCGCGGTCATGCATCTGGCGGTGAACGGCATCCAGCACATGATCGTCCACTTCATCAACCACGGTGTCGGGGAGGGCGTAGGAGCAGACCAGACCGACGGGCTGACCGCCATGGCCGTCACCCTGCAAGGAGTGAGGGCCGGGCTGTTCATGATCAAGGAACTCTGCGAAACGGTCGGATTCCTGGTTCTCGGCCTGGCGATATGGCGCAGGGTGCCCGCCGGCCTGCCCAAGATGGCCGCCGCCGCGGTGGTGGTCGCCTCTGTCGCCGAAGTGGTGGCGTTGGTGATCATCGAACACGCCCACGACCTGACCGACACCGTGCTGCCCATCCTCGTGGTAGGTGGCGGCGTCACTTCCATCTGGCAGGTCCTGATCGGCGTCGGCCTCTGGAGGGGCTCGCACAAGATGATCGCGGCGTAGCCTCCTGACCCAGCCCCTGGGTTTGAGTTACCCCAATGCGCCGTTGTTCTATAATCGCACATATGGCCATCGGGTTTGAAGAGTTGGGCCGGCGGATCGGTCAGGCGCGCCGCAACCGGGGGATGACCCAGCAGGAGTGCGCCTTGAGGGCGGGGATGGAGCGCACCGCGCTGGCGAAGATCGAGACCGGCACCCGGCGTGTGGGAGCGATGGAGTTGGCGCAACTCGCCACCGCACTCGACATGCGGATCGAATGGTTCTTCGAGGACGCTCCGCAGGCGGTCGTGTCCCGGCGCGGCGCCGCCGAGCCCGGCGTACTCCCGACCGCTCTGGACCGTGCCGTCGAACGGCTGGCCCGCGAGGTCACCTTCCTTGGATCGATCCTTGATGAGTTCGATCTGCCGGCTAGCCCCGAGCTACCGGTTCCTCGCTCGCCCTCAGCCGCAGAGGCGGCGGCGGACAAGGTCCGTGGAGTGCTCGGTTACGAGGATGGTGAGCCCGCGCTCGATCTGGTCGGGCGGGCGGCGGAGATCGGACTGCTGATCTTCTCGTTGCATTGCGACCCCGCCGACGCAGACGGCGCATCCGTTCTATTGGACAGAGGGGGCGTGGCGGTGGTCAACGGCGATCGGCAGATCGGTAGGAGGCGCCTGACCGCGGCGCACGAGATCGGCCACTACGTCTTCGCCGACGAGTACTCGACCGACTGGAACGTGCTCGATGCCTCGGCCTCTCGCACCGAAAGCCTGATCGACCGCTTCGCCCGGGCGTTGCTCCTCCCTTCCGACGCTCTGGCGGGCCGGTGGCACGGGGGAGAGCAGACCCGGACCGACGCGGTGTTGATCGGCCATGAGTTCCGTGTGGACATGTCCACGCTGGCTCAAAGGCTCTACGAGCTCGAGATCGCCCCCCGCGCCGAGATCGGCAAGGTCAGGGATACCCGAATCCGGAAGGCGGACATCCTGGAGCATGACCTGTTCGTGCCCACCGACCTGAGTCCTCCGGATTTGCCTAGGGTCTACGTCAACGCCGCGCTGGATGCATACCGTGGCCGCGAGATATCTGCCGCTCGCGCCTGCTCGCTCTTGCTTGAGACGTGGAGTGACGATGACCTCCCGGAACTGCCGATGCTTCCGTCGGACGCTATCTGGTCATTCGTGTCATAACCGCCTTAGCGGGTTCACATGTTGGTCTTCGACACCGGTCCCCTGAGTCACTTCGCTCGCGCTGACATCCTGGGCGTCCTCAAGGTGGTCGTTGGTAAGCGCCGTGCAGTCGTTCCCGAAGCTGTCGTGACGGAACTGAAGGCGGGATTGCACATCGACTCGCGAATCCAGGCAGTGCTCGACGCTGACTGGATCGAGCGCCGTGCGATCTCGACGCCCGCTGAGACCTACGCCTTCTCTAGGTTCACGGCGCGTTTGGTCGACGGCGATCGGAACGTTGGTGATGCAGCTGTCCTAGCTATTGCCGAGACACTGCCCGCACGAGCAGTGATCGACGACGGGGATGCATGCGATGTCGCGAGCAAGGAAGGTGTTGCTTTCTCCCGGACCCTCAACTTGCTGTGCGAAAGCCGTTCGCAGCCGACTCCTGACCGTTGACTTCGTGAGTGAGATCGCGGACGAACTGATCCGCACCGACTATCGCCTACCCTTCGACCCCGGCGAGTTCAAAACATGGGCAGCCAGGGAGGATTTCTTCCCGTAGTCGCATACCACAGAGAGTGTCACATGGTACGAATCCATGGAGTTGACGAGGAGCGGGTCGATCAACCAGGACCGTTCTCCTCATGATCGACACTTTGCTGGTGGTCGGGGTTGGCATGACCCCGTTCGTGGGGTTCCGGGCCGATGCGAGTGTCCGGGACATGGTGATCGAGGCGGCCCGAGCGGCGCTCCTCGACGCCGGCGTCCCTGCTTCGTCCGTCGACATGGGTGTTGCGGCGTATGAGAGCGACCACTTCAACCGCCAGATGAGCCTCGGTCACATCCTCCAGGACAGCGTCGGGCTGGTCGGCAAGCCCACGCTCCGGGTGGAGGGAGGCGGCGCCACCGGAGCCCTGGCTGTACGCACCGCGATGATGGCGATCACCTCGGGCTCCGCCCGGTCGGTGCTGGTGTTCGGCGGGGAGACCAACGGGAAGTCGGTCGACCGGGCCACCGCCACGGAGATACTCGCCATGTCCGCCGACTTCGAGTGGGAGACGCCGGTGTTCGGGACCTTCGCCGCTCCCTACGCGCTGATGATCACCGAGCACATGCGGCGCTACGGCACCACGCCCGAGCAGTTCGCCGAGATCGCCGTGAAGAACAGGCGCATCGCCCTGGAGAACCCCGACGCCCACAAGGGCATGTCGATCACGGTGGAGGACGTGCGTGGTTCGCCCCCGCTGTCCGATCCCTATCGCCTGTACGACGCCAGCCTGCTCAGCGACGGCGCCGCGGCCGTGCTGCTGGCCACCCGGGAATGGGCCGAACAGCACGCGTCAACCTTCCCGGACCGTCCTCCCGTGGCGATGCTGGGTTCCGGGTCCTCCACCGACCATCCCCGCCTCTCCGACCGGTCGGATGAGTTGTTCCCCCACTTCGCCGCCAAGCGGCGGGCGGCTCGGGACGCCTACCGGATGGCCGGCATCGATGATCCGCCGCGGGAGATCGACGTGGCCGAGGTGTACGACTCCTTCAGCGGAGCGGAAGTCCAGGCCTACGAGGACCTGGGTCTCTGCCCGGTGGGGGAGGGTGGCTTGGCGGCGGCCGAGGGCCGCTTCGACCTGGGCGGGCAGGTATGGGTCAACACTTCGGGCGGGCTTCTTGGCAGGGGATCGGCGGTGGGCGCCACCGGCATCGCCCAGGCGGTGGAGGTGACCCGCCAGCTCAGGGGGGAGGTGTCGGGCGCCCGAGCCGTCCCGGATGCGAGGATCGGCATCACCGACACCCACGCCGGAGTCGGTTCGCTGGCGGTGGTCAACGTGTTCGGGCGCACCCCATGAACGCGACCAGCCCTTGTGCTGCCGTCGCGGTTTCCGAGACCGCGCAGAATAGGGGGTTGAATCTGTCACACCCCTGTTGTATGTTGCCTATCGCCAAGCACCAAAACTGGCTGGAAGCTCCTTGCCGATCGGTCCGGTCAGTCCGAGGGAACATCAAGCTCGATGGAGCGGAGGGCCGATACCCGGCAGCCGGCCGGGCATGGCCGACCACGCTCCGAGCAGGACAGGTGGTGGCGGGGGAGGGCCCGGTGCGGGCTGCCGTTCGGCGGCGCGATTTTCGCGCTCTCGGGTCTGACCCGGCGGGGAGGGGCGCACCGTGCGGGTGACCGGTGTCGAACGGGGGACCACCCCATCGGGAGATCCCTTCTCCTTGCTCCATATCGAGATGGCACAGCGGTACCGGCATGCGGTCGGGTCGGCCGATCCCTTCTATCGGGGTCTTGACGAAGGGGTGCTGCGGGCCACCGAGTGCCCGGAGTGCGGGTCGACCTGGTTCCCCCCGCGGAAGTTCTGCGATGCTGACCTGTCCGATACCACCTGGTACGACCTGCCCGGCACCGGGAGCATCGTGGCCGCCACCCGCGTCCACAGCCCGCCTCCCTTCGGCGGCATCGAGGTTCCCTACATACTCGCCTCGATCCGGCTCGACGGGGTGGACGGGGGCATCACCCACCGGGTGATCTGTGACGAAGTACCGGTGCGGGGTACCGTGGTGCAAGTGACTTTCAGCAACCGCCAGCCCGCCCATCCGCTCCTGCGGATAGCGTTCGCAGTCGAGGAGGTGACCGCGTGACCCGACCGGTCGGCATCGAGATCTTCTACTGGCTCGACAACTGGTCGGACGACCAGTCGTCCGTGTTCTCCAAGGCCGCCGAGGCCGGTTACGAAGGGGTCGAGATATCGCTGGTGGCGGGATTGGACGTGGGAGTTGACCGCATGGCGAGTACCGCCCGCTCGCTGGGCCTCGACGTTCTGTGCAGCACCGGGCTGAGCCCGACCATGGACATCTCCAGCCCCGATGCCTCGGTTCGCAGGGCCGGTGTCGACCATCTGAGGCGGTGCCTCGATGACTCCGCCCGGCTGGGCAGCCCGATCCTGGGGGGTGTCACCTACGCCACCTGGATGGGTTTCCCCGAGGGTGACCACGACGGCTACCGGCAACGCTCCGCAGCCGCCCTGCACGATGTCGCCGGCTACGCCTCCGCACTCGGCATCGAAATATGTCTCGAGGTCCTCAACCGCTTCGAGACCTTCATGTTCAACACCGTGGCCGGTTGCCTGGAGTTCATCGACATGGTCGATCATCCCTCCGTCAAGGTCGAACTCGACACCTTCCACATGAACATGGAGGAGGACGACCTCGCCGACGCCGTCCGCCTGGCGGGGAGCCGGATCGGCCACGTCCAGGTGGCCGCCAACAACCGGCGGGCGCCCCAGTACGGCCACATCGACTGGGCGTCGTTCAGCGAGGCTCTCGACGAGGCCGGCTACGAGGGTTGGGTGGTGTTCGAGACCTTCCCCAACTCCAAGGTCGAGACCGGCCAGGCCACCTACGCCTGGCGGGACCTGACCGACCGTCCCGATGAGGACGCGGCGGAGGCGGCCCGCTTCATCCGGGACAACATCGCATGAGCATCCGTACCCGGCGTTTCCTCAACGACCCCGCCCGTGCGGTGGCGGAGATGCTGGAGGGGTACGTCGCCGTCCATGCCGGCATCATCTCGCTCCGGGACGGCATGGTGGTCCGCGCCGTTCCCAAGGCCGAGGGCAGGGTGGGCGTGGTGATCGGCAACGGTTCCGGCCACGAGCCGGCCATGATCGGCTGGGTGGGGGAGGGGCTGTTCGACGTCAACGTGGCGGGTCCGATCTTCTCCTCGCCGGGACCGGCGGCGATCCTGCGGGGCATCGAGGCGGCCGACCGGGGCGGCGGGGTCCTCCTGCTGGTCTCCAGCCACGCCGGGGACATCATGAACGCCGAGCTGGCCATCGACGAAGCGGAGGACCAGGGCATCGACGGCGTGGAGATGGTGGTCCTCTACGACGACGTGGCGTCGGCTCCCAAGGACCGGATCACCGAGCGGCGGGGCGGCGCCGGGCTCTTCTTCGTGTGGAAGATGGTGGGGGCGGCGGCGGAACGGGGCGACTCCCTGGAGGAGTGCGCCGCGGTCGCCCGCAAGGTCCGGGACCGAACCCGCTCGCTCTCGGCGGCGACCGGCACGGTGGCCCATCCGGTGAGCGGGCAACCCCTCGGGGACCCCGAGGACACCACCCTGTCGGTGGGCATGGGGGTTCACGGCGAGCCGGGCGACCGGCTCGGCGAGGATGTCGGGGCGGACGAGATCGCCGGTTTGATGATCGACCGCCTCTTGGATGACGCCGAACTGCCGGCCGGGGCGCAGGTGGGTCTGCTGCTCAACAACGCCGGATCGCTCACGCTGATGGAACTGTCGGTCCTCTACCGGGGGGCCCGCGCCGCCCTGGAGCGGAGGGGCATCGAGGCGGTCCGGTCCTGGATGGGTCCCTATGCCACCACCCTTGACATGGCGGGTTTCTCGTTCGCCATCTGCCACATGGACGGCGAGCTGCTCGAGCTCTACGACCGGACTGCCAGGGGAGCGGGATTCACGATGGTGGGCCGGTAGCGGCGATGATCGACCGGGACCTGGCGGTGCGCCTGGTGGTCGCCGCGTCCACACGGGTGAACGACCACCAGGAGGAGTTGTCCCGGCTCGACTCGGTGGCCGGCGACGGCGACCACGGGGTCAACATGGCGACCGCCCTGGCGGAAGCCGCCCGGCGCGCCGAGCACGGCGATCAGAGCACGGCCGCCGACGTGATGCGATCCGCCGGATCCGCCTTCCACGAGACCGTGGGCGGCGCCGCCGGGGCCCTGTTCGGCGCCTTCTTCGGCGCTCTGGCGGGGCAGCTCTCCAAGGCGGCGGCGCCCGACGCAGCGCAGTTGGTGGCCGGAATGGAGAAGGGCCTGGCTCGGGTGGCGCGGGTGGGCAAGGCCGAGCCGGGTCACAAGACCATGATCGACGCCCTGGCGCCGGCGGTGCGCGATGCCCGTGAGTCGATGGACAGGGGGGATGGCCTGGAGGCGGTGATGGCCGCGGCGGCCCGCGCCGCGAGCCAGGGCGCCCGGGCGACCGCCGGCATGCGGCCCTCGGCGGGGCGGGCCCGCTTCGCCCCGGACCACAGCCTGGGAACAGAGGATCCCGGCGCCAATACAGTTGCCCTGGTCCTCGAGTCCTGGGCCGACCAGTTGAGAAGCGAGGTGAGGGTATGAGCGGAGGGCGACTCCGGGTCGGATACGTGGGCGTGGCGTTCGAGAGCTACTACGCCGACGAGCACGACCAGTACCGGCGGGCCATAACCGGTCTCAGCCGCCTCTCGGAAGAGCTGGACTTCGACCTGGTGGCCATCGAGCACGGGATCGGTGATCTCGAAGCCGCCCGCGCCGCCGCCGACCACCTGTCGTCCCGGCAGCTCGACTTCCTGGTCCTCCAGGCGGCTGCCTGCGCCTCGGGCGAACTGCTCGAGCCGCTGGCGGCGGCCGCCCCCCGGCTCGGCCTATGGGCCACTCCCGAGCCGGTACTGGAGGGATCGATCCAGCTCCACTCGCTGGTCTCTACCAACCACTTCGCCTCGATAATCCGCCGCTACCTGCGAGACCGGGGCGTGCCGTACAAGTGGTTCCTGGGCCACATCGACGAGCCGGAGACCGAACGGCGCTTCCGTGTCACCTTCCGGGCGCTGGCGGGGATCAAGGCGATGGCCTCGGCGCGGATCGGCTGGATAGGCGGCATCTCTCCCGGCTTCTACAACATGCTGTTCGACGAGGGCAGCCTGGAGCGCCGCTTCGGCACCACTATCGGCACCCACACCATCGACGACGTGGTCCGCGTGGCCCGGGCCGTCGAGACCCGTCCGGCCGCCTCCGTGGTGCGGATGGCCACCGACCTGGCCACGGAGGTGACCGCCCCCTCGGTCGGCATGGACCGCAACGCCCGCCTCTACCTGGCGCTCCGCCGGATCATCGAGACGGAGGGGTACGACGCCCTGGCCGTCCAGTGCTGGCCCAGCTTCCAGGAGGACTTCGACATGGCGCCGTGCATGGCCTACAGCCTGCTGGGCTCGGAGGACGGTGTGGCGGTCTCGTGCGAGGGGGACGTGCCCGGAGCGGTGACGATGCTCCTGATGAACTCCATGTCGCCGAACCATGGGTCGGCCACCCTGCTGGACCTGACCACCCTCGACCTCGAAGCCGATGCCGCCCTGCTCTGGCACTGCGGGGTCACGCCCCGCCACTTCGGCGCCGGCAACGGGATCCGCTGGGTGGACCACGTGACGCTGGGCCGCAAGTCGGACATCCGCTACGGGGTGTCGGGTGACCTGCTGTTCGCTCCCCAGCAGACCACCATCGCCTACGCGGGGGACGACTTCAGCGAGCTGTTCATCGCCACCGCCGAGGTGGTGGACACCGGCAAGGCCGGATTCGACGGCACCCGAGGCTGGTTCACCCGCTTCCGGCTCAACGGCGAGCCGATCGAGCTGATGGACCTGGTCAACACCGTGATGGTCCAGGGCCGCGAGCACCACTACGCGGTGGGGCAGGGGGACCTGTCCTCGGAGCTGGCGGAGGTAGCCGCCTGGCTCGGCATGCGCACCACCCAGCCCATCCCGATGCGCGATCACCTGCAGATAGAGGGCCTCAACACATGACGGCGGACGTGCCAAGCCGCATCGACGAACTGATCGCCACGGGTCGGGCCAGGCCTGCGCTGCGGGGGCTCGGCGACCTACCCGTACCGGAACCGAGGAGTCCGGGCGACCCGATCCTCTCGGAGGAACTGGCGAAAACGCGCCGCACTGAGCGCTACTAGCGTCTCGTGTCGTAGGCTCGCCGAGATCTGTGTCTCGCAACCGTCGCGGGCGGCGCGGGTCCGGTACGCGCACAAGGGGGTTGAAAGTGTCACGCGCCCGTCGCATACTGCCCGGCAGCTACAAGCACCGCCGGTTCTTGCTGTTCGACGTCGAGGGAACCGGAACCGGGATCAATTCGGGAGCGGACCCGTCGGGGGATGGCGGAACGCGTTCGGACCGAAGGAGGTGGTGGCTGGGGGATGGGCCCGCCGGGTGGG
>JAPPGV010000086.1 GCA_028821235.1 bacterium | reverse complement strand
GAAGAAATCACCCGTCGCCGGCGGCAACTCCAAACCCCGGCTCAGGAAAGCCGCCGCCTGCGCCCTACTCACCGCCACATCCGGACAGAACAGGTCACCGCTTTCGGCTGTGCCGCATCCCTCCATGATCCCGGCGGCGACGATCCGTTCGATGTCGGACCGGTGCGCGCTCTCCCGGATATCGATGAACACGTCAGACCGGGCCGGCGGGGCCGTGCCGCGCACTCTCTGTCGCGGATCGGCAGCCACCGCATCGTGGCCCAGTACGGCCTCCAGGCCGGCGACCAGCCCGATCTTGGCCCGGCCGGGCCGCAGCGCATCGGCGGGGATGCTGATCCCGTCCGGACCTGCATCGCCGCCGATCACCGAGTACCCGAACACCAGCTCGGGCGTACCCGAGCCCGACTCGTAGAGGGCAACCCGGCGATCGGGTCCGACCCTGAGGTCCAGGGTAGGACTGCCACCGTTTTGGAACACGACCACCAGCGAGTCGAAGGTCACGGTGACCATCACCTTCTCTCCGGCCGCATATGCGGTCCCATCCAGGGGTTCCGACGTGATGGCCATCCCTGCGATGCGCGGGCGGATCGCCGAGATGGCGCGCCTCGCCACGTCGGCCGGTAGCATGCACGACGGTAGATTCATGGTCACGTCAGGCTCGATTCCCCCCGCAACGCTCCGAGAGCGCGGGGTGAACCATCTGAGGGTGGTGACCTGGAGGACCCCGACCAGACTGCCTCGGGGTTCAACGTGATAGGAGGTCTGGCCGGTGTCCTTGCCGAGGGTCCTCTGGCCGACCACGGTGACACGACCCTGGTCGCTAAGGGCGCCCGTCACCATCTCCGAGGCCGAGGCGCTGCCGCCGTCCACCGCGATCACCATCGGCAGGATGGTGGGATCGGACGAGATCGCCCTGCCTCGGGCCCCGACGGTCTCCAGGCTGTCCCTGCTCAACAGGTGAACGATCGTCGCCAGGTCCGGTAGGAAGGCGCCTGCGGTGCCCACCGCCGAGTCGATGTACCCGCCAGGATTGCCGCGCAAGTCCAGCACGAGGCCGCTGATAGGCGGATGGGTCAACTCGCGGAGCACTCCTGCCACCGCGCCGTCCGCCGTGGAACTGAAGACGTCGAGGCTGAGATAGCCGATGTTGCCGTCCACGACCATCCCCCTGGCCACCGGTATGGCCAGCCGCGCCGCCCTGATCGTCCCGCTCAGGATCACGTCCCGCCGGACCGTGATCGCCACCTCCTCACCCGCCGCGAACCGGTCAAGGCGGGACACGTCCGCGCAACCGAGTTCGGCCGGGAACCGATCCCCCAATTCCAGGAGCTCGTCGCCCACCATGAGACCGGCCCCCTCCGCCGGGCTTCCCGCATACACCTCGGCAACCACCGGTCGGCAGGTGGCCGTCACCGTCAGGCAGGGCCGGCCGTACTCCACCAGAGCGAACGCGACACCCAGACCGCTGGTGCCCCGGTTCTCGAGGTTCGTCCGGAACCGGTTGTACTGCGCAGCGGTCAGGTAGCGGGAGTTGCGGTCGAGCGACCCGGCCATCCCCCGGACCGCCTCCCCGACCGCCGCGGCGGTGTCCTGTGCCCGGTCGATCACCTGGCACAGCTCCTCGAACTCGGAAGAAGGCAACGGGCATGCCGGTGGCTCTCCATCGGTCCGTTCGGCGAGGCCGGCCTCTCTCACCCGTTCGGTGGCCGCCGAGGCGAGTTCCTGGTCGTCTACCGCGTCCACATAGTTTGCGCTGATCAGGCGGTACACGATGCAAAGCACCTCGAAGACCGTCGGCGCCTCTTCGCAGGTCACCCGGCCTGCCGGGATTGCCTCGGCTCCGTCTGCGCCATCGGTCTGGGCGGTCCGCGGCAGACTCCCCTCGGGCTCCACGGATGCTGCAAGTGGTGCGGGAACTAGCAGCGACAGGACGATCACGGCGATGACCAGACGGGCTCCGGAGCGCTTCCAGGCAACTCCGGATGGCTTCGTCACCGATGGGTACCGGGTCGACACACGCCGACGATAGTCCTCTCCGGGTGGTATCTCGGTACCGCCTCCAGCTGCAACTGTCTTGCCCGCGGCAAGAAGTCGGGGCGGATTCGGCCCTCCCTGACGCCGTTAACCTCTCGCCGATGAAGTCGGACCTTCCGTCGGCCACGGTCGAGCGCCTGCCGCGCTACCTGAGATGCATCGAGCGGTTACCCGAGGCCCAGCAGACCATCTCCTCCGGCGAGTTGGCTCGTCTCAGCAACCTGAAGGCCGCGGGGGTCCGGCGGGATCTCTCATATCTGGGAACCTTCGGGATCCGAGGGGTCGGGTACCGGGTCAAGGAGCTCAACGACCAGATCCGCCATGCCCTCGGCCTGACCGCCGACCGGCCGGTGGCCGTGGTGGGCATCGGCAATCTGGGTTCGGCGCTGGCCAACTACACCGGCTTCGGTAACCGGGGTTTTCGCATCGTCGGCTTGTACGACGCCGATCCCTCCAAGATCGGGACCAGCCTGGGCGGGGTGGAGGTTCGCCACATCTCCCGCCTCCCTGATGACGCCCGGACCAACCGTATCTCGGTCGGGATCATCGCCACCCCGGCAGGGGCCGCCCAGCAGGTGGCGGCCATGCTGGTCGATGTCGGTGTGCGCTCCATCCTGAACTTCGCCCCCACCGTCCTCCAGGTACCCGAAGACATACATCTGCGCCAGGTGGATGTCGCCACAGAACTCCAGATCCTCGGCTATTACATGAGCTAGTTGCTGGTTGAACTAATAACTAACAACTAGTGACCAGCAACTATTCGCGTTCTTGGTCGCGTTCGTAGCGGTGGAGCGCGACGAGGAACATGGCGAAGAGGATGGCCGAGGCGGCCGTGAAGGCTCCGGGAATGATCCGTATCTCGAAGGCATTCAGCCCTTCGAAGTCGACCGGGCGAGGCCCGCGGGGTGCGTAGAGGACGAAGAGGAGCGAGTTGATCGTCGTCCAGCCGAAGATGCCGGCGCCAGAAACCAGGATGGCGAGGCGCTTACCCAGGTTCGTGTACTGCAGGAGGTAGACGCTCCCGAAGAACACGAGCA
>JAPPGV010000085.1 GCA_028821235.1 bacterium | reverse complement strand
CGGGTCCGCTCCCGAATTGATCCCGGTTCCGGTTCCCTCGACGTCGAAAAGCAGGGAGCCGGCGGTGCTTGTAGCTGCCGGGCAGTATGCCGCGGGTCCGTGACGTGTTCAACCCCCTTGTCCGGGCGCCCGGGCCATGTCGGGTTGGCCCGCGCCGCCCACCACGGCCATCGGCCATAGAGCGCGCTGAACCGTTGGCGCAGGACACTCGGAAGTACCTCTTCTCCGATCCCGGGCCTCGGAGATTCCGGACCGGCGGAAACCTTGCCCGGTGGCTGCCGATCGTCATCGCGACCGGCCTCCTTGCGTGTGGCAGCAGCTCGGATCCGCTGGAGGACGCACTGGTACTGGTGGTCTCCTCGGACCTGGCGGTGGGCAGGGAGCGGGTGCTGGTCTCCGCCATCGATGCCGAGAACCGATCACTGGTCACCGATCAGCCGATAGAGCTTGCCTTCGTGGCCCCGGACGGCTCGCCGCCGGAAGCGGTGCCCGGCCGGTTCATCTGGGCCATTCCGGATGTCCGGGGCTTGTGGGTGGCGGAGGTCCACTTCGACCAGGCCGGCACATGGACCTTCCGGATGCGGACTGGAGATGATCGGGCGATCGAGGGCGCCCCGTTCTCGGTGAGCCCCGAGCCGCGCACTGTCGGGGTCGGCGAGAGGGCGCCGCCCTCCGATTCCAAGGCCCTCCCGGAAACACCTTTGGGATCGTTGACCACCGACCCGGCGCCCGACGTCCGGCTCTACCAGACGACCGTTGGGGAAGCGGTCGGTTCCGGCCGGCCGTCGGTGATCGTCTTCGCCACTCCCGCCTTCTGCACCAGTCAGACCTGCGGCCCCGTGGTCGACGTAGCGAAACCGCTGATCGACATCTACCCGGATGTCAACTGGATCCATGTGGAGATCTACGAGAACCTGGACGCCTCCAGTCCCGCTGACCTGGAGTTGACCAGGGCGGTCGTCGAGTGGGGATTGCCGAACGAGCCCTGGGTTTTCGTGGTTGACGGCGCGGGCATCGTGACCCACCGATTCGAGGGCGTGCTCGGTCGCGCTGAACTACAGGCTGCCTTGGATAGAGTGACCTCCTGAGGCGCCGGGAGGCGTGGCGCGCCCCGAGGTCCCCGGCTTGGTGGCCGGATACCCGAACCCGTAACATGTAGGGGTCTGCGCGGTACCCCGCGGCCCTGGCTTGGAAGGGAGACATGGAACGACGCGAGCGGCCGGCCCTTTGGCTGTCCAGACGTCTGCCGGTCGCTCTCCTGACCGCAATCCTGCTTGCGAGTTGCGGGAGGGTGGAACAACCCCTCAACACCTTCGACTCCCGGGGTCCCATAGCCGAGCGGATCAACGAGCTGTTCTGGCCCGTCTTCTGGGGCGCAGCGGTGATATTCGTGCTGGTCCAGGGCGCTCTCCTGCTGGCGGTCTTCCTCTTCAGGGAGCGAAAAGGGAAGGAACGTCCCGAGCCCAAGCAGGTCGCCGGCAACACGCGCTTGGAGCTGATCTGGACGGTGGTTCCGACGATCATCCTCGCCGCCATCGCCGTCCCCACCATCTCGACCTTGTTCGATCTGGCCGAGTGCCCCGGCGACGCCATGGAGGTGGAGGTGATCGGGCACCAGTGGTGGTTCGAGTTCCGGTATCCCGATTCGGGCGTGGTGACCGCCAACGTAATGGTGATCCCGGAGGACACCGAGGTCTGCGCCAAGATGACTTCCGAAGACGTCTTGCACAACTTCTGGATTCCGAAGCTGGCCGGCAAGCGCTACCTCGTCCCCGGGCAGGAGACCGAGCAGCGGCTGTATGCCGACGACCCGGGCGAATACTGGGGTCATTGCGCCGAGTTCTGCGGGCTCAGCCATGCACGGATGCGCGCCCGGGTGGTAGCGATGACCAGGGCAGACTACGACGCCTGGACGGCCGGCCAGCTCCTTCCCGCCGTCTCGCCGGAGCCCGGCTCCGAGGCCGAGCGCGGCATGGAGGTGTTCCTGGGCGGGGCCTGCATCGGCTGCCATATCATCGACGGCGTCAACAACCCCGACCCGGAGACGCTGACCGTCCCCGCCCCCGACCTGACGCACTTCGCCAGCCGAGGCGTGTTCGCCGGCGCCACCCTGCCCGCCCAACTCGACCCCACCCAGGCCGATTGGGAGGAAGGCCTGCGGCTATGGCTGGCCGATCCACCCACCTGGAAGCCGGGCTCGTTCATGCCCGAACTCGGCCTGACCGC
>JAPPGV010000084.1 GCA_028821235.1 bacterium | reverse complement strand
GGTACGAGCGTCTCCGTCCGTGCTTCAGGCGCGAGCAGCCACTCCTTGATGTTTCTTCGTGTGTTGCGTTCCATCCGGCGCCACTGCTCGATCGGGACTACGACCGCTCTCTCGACGCCGCGGTGGGTGACGATCTGGGGACCTTCCGCCAGGCTCCTCCGGAGCAGATCGCTGAACCGAGCCTTCGCCTCCTGAACCTGCCACGTTGCTTTCATACGATCCTCTTCGCTTCGGGACATCGTGGAACTCCTAACTGACTAGATATCAGACTAGTCAGTTGTGTTCCCTCACAGCTGAATATGCGGTAAACGAGGGGACAGGTCAACCCCTATCGTTCCTGAGCTAGCTCTCACATTGGTGTTACCGATGCCGACGAGGGGTGTTCCTATCGGCTATGAAGGCCCCTCAGGCCCTGTGTCCCGCGGCGATGCGGAGGGCGCGCTCGAGCAGTTGGGCGTCCCCGAGCCGCCTGCGCAGTTCTCGCTCGATGCCGCTTATCGGGTAGAGGTTCTGCGGCGCCCTCGGCTCCTTGTGGGGTTCGCTGGCGAACTGCGGAAGGCAGGCGCTGACGTACTCGGCGCGTTCCACTGCCTCGGCCGCAGTGCCGGCCCCCGGGAGTTCGAGCCTGACGATCCCGGACATCGGGTGAACCCGTGGGCCGGGCAGGCGCAGGTACCACGACCAGCGGCCGCCGCCCGGGCCGCCGCTGAGGAAGAAGAGGGGCGTCCGCTGCCCATCGCCCAGGTCGCCGAGGATCGCCTGGACGGAAGGCGGAAGGTAGACCTTGTGGTGGGTCTTGACGTAGCCGACGCCTCGCTGGTCGGTGGGGCCACGCAGGGGACCGTCGAACACGATGAGACCGCAGGAGACGGAGCGGGCCACGCTGACCTCGAGCTCGGTGCGGCGCCCGTGGATGGCCAGGTAGGTGGCCTCGGGCGTCGCATCCTGCGCCGGCACGAAGTCGTAGGTGGCGTGGCGGGTACCGATCGGCCCCGCCGTGGAGGAGGCGGGAGCGATGAGCGCACGGGCGACCCGCACGCCCTCGGTGGTGGCCGTTCCGGGCGCGCAGACCGTTGCGCCGGCGGCCACCGACACGCAGACGGCGGGCGCGGAGATGCCGTTCTCGTGTATCCAGATGCGCGCGTCGATGCGCTGGATTCCATCGATGAACGCGATCTCGCCGGGCCTGCGCGCAGGCACCGGGTCGATCGGCGTCCACTCATCGAGCGCCCGCTCGACGGTGGCGTCAGCCTGGTCGTCGGTGTCCTCGACAGATGGCAGGTTGAGGGACGATCCGTATTCGGGCGCCCACGACTCGACGCTGAACTCCATCAGGTCTCGATCCGTTCGACGGTCGCTGATCCCCCTGTCTTGGTGACCTCGAGCCGTACCGGCATGCGGTCGGCGAGTTCCCGGATATGGGTGACGATCCCCACGAAGCGCCCGGTGGTCCCGAGCTCCTCGACTGCGGTGGCGACGGTGTCGAGGGTATGCGGATCGAGCGTTCCGAACCCTTCGTCGAGGAAGATCGATTCCATCCTCGGAGCGCCCTCGGCGGCCAGTTCCGCGGTGGCGTCGGCCACAGCGAGAGCAAGCGACAGCGACGCCAGGAACGTCTCGCCGCCCGATAGGGTCCGGGCACTTCGTACCTCGTCGGCGTTGGTGTGATCTCGCACCGCGAAGTCGTTCTTGTGGACCGTGAGGGAGTACTGGCCGTCCGACAGCTCGAACAGCCGTCCGGTGGCCCGATCGACCAGTTGATCGAGCGCCGCCTCCATCAGCCAGCGCTCAAAGCCGTCGCTGCGGAGCAGCCGTCCGAGATGGGTCGCCACTGTGGCCCGGTCTTTCTGAACGTCGATGCGTTGCCGCAGTTCCTCGAGTTCGTCACGTCGCCGGTCGAAGTGATCGAGTTCAGTAGCGGAGGCAGCGCGGCCCTTTGTGAGAAGCTCACCCAGCTCCTCCATCGATGCGCCCGGATCGACACCGCCGAGGACTGCGGAACATCGTTCCCTGAGCGAATGGACGACCGCCGAACGATGGTTCGCCTTCGATGACGTCAGTTCGGTGGCCGCTTTCCGTTCGGCGGCTGCGGCGCGTACGTGGTCTCGGATCCACCCGGTCAGGACGCCCCAGGCCGCCGCCGGATCGGACGTATCGATGGTGGGTGGGCCGAAGGCGGCGACGCGGTCGCGGCTGTCATGCAACAGCTTGATGGCCTGGTCGCGGCGGCGGTTCACCTTGTCCAGTTCGGCGGTTGCCCTCTCGTAGGCGGCGTCGGCGTCGTTGAAGCCGGAGTCTGCTTCGTCTAACTCGACCTTCAGGCGGTCGGCCTCCGCCAGTTGAGCGCCCAGTTCGCGCTCGTCGGGGAGTTCGGCGACATTGGCGCGGAGCGACATGAGTTGGGAGCGGAGGAGGTCCTCGGATACGCCCAGCCGGGTGACGCGCCGCTCCGCGACCTGCTCGCCATCGAGAGTGTCTGCATAGCCGGCCGACTCCCGGTGTTGGCTCGCAGCCGCGTCAGCTTCGCGTGTCGCTTCTCCCGCGGAGCGAACAGCCTCGGCCAGTTCCGCAGACTCTGCCCGGAGGGTGTCGAGCTGGTCGGATTGCGGGACCGACTCGATCTCGGACTCGCACTCCGCCAGGTTCTTCAGGGCGGATGAAGCGTCCGCGCGCCGCTTGATCAGTTCTCTGTCGGCGTTTTCGAATGCCTGCCTGGCCTCTACCCGGGCGGCTTGGGCGGCCTCGTCGTCCGCCTGCGCTTGACGCACGTGGATGTCGAGGTCATGGGTGGGAAGCTCGTGCACCTCCTGCAGGCAGAGAGGGCATGCCGATCCCACCTCGAGCAGGTCGACGTGACCAGCGACACCGGCGTGCCGGCGAAGTGCCGCCAGCCGCTCCGAACTCGCCGCGGCCGCCGTTTCGGCGTCCGCTAGAGCCGCTTTCGCCGGCCGGAGCGCCGCCTCGGCAGACCGGGCGGCCTGGGTGGCCCGGGCGGTCGCCTTCGAGGCGGCCTGATGGCGAGCGTGCGCAGCCGTCCACGCTTCGACCTGGGCAACCGTGACTCCGGCGGCGAGGGCGGCCCGCGCCCTGTCCTCCGTCTCCCTGGCCTGCTCAAGGCGCCGGTCCACTTCCGCCTGTTTGGCGCGGATCCGATCGGCGGCTGCCTTGGCCGACTGGTGCGTTCGGGTTGCTCTGTCACGTTGCTCGACGACCGCTTCGTGCTCTCGTGTTCGCTGCGCGAGTTCCGAGTGCGTTTTCAAACCCAGCTGAACGGTGGCGACATCGGGGCCGTTCTCGAGCGCCTCCCTGGCTGCCCGTCTCTTCGTGCCCAGGTCTCGACGCCGCTCCTCGGTCTGGATCCGGGTCCTGACCGCCTCGGCGATCTGATCGGCCAATTCGGCGAGGCCGGCCGGCGCCGCGATCCCTTCCATGCGATGCCGCTGGTGGTCGAGCCGTCCGATTTCGGCATCGAGGTCGCGCAGCTCGGCGTCGAGGGTGTTGATTGCTTCCCGGTCGGCCTTGAACCGCGAATGGGCCGCGTCGAGTTCCCGGATGCGACTCGTGAGCACGTCACGCCCTTGGTCGGTGAGTTCTCCCGTCTTCCTTTCGAAGTCCGGCTGGAGTGCCTCGACATGGTTGCGAGCCCGGGCCGCTCGCTGCCGCGCAGCCCGGCCTATCCGCCCGTACAACTCCATGCCCAGCAGCCGGACGAGGGTCTTTTGCCGATCGCCGGGCTTGGCGTGGAGGAAGGTGGCGAACTTGCCCTGCGGGAGCACGACCGTCCGGTTGAACTGCTCGACGTCCAGACCCAGAATCCTCTCGACCTCTTGAGACATGGAGGTGGCGTCGTCGGCGAGAACGTTGGCGCCCCGCTCGAGGCGTGCCTCCCTGGTGGTCGCTCCGCCGCCGGTAGTCCGGCGCACGATGCGGACAGCGGTCATGACCTGCCCGTCGAGCTCGAAGTCGAGGGCTACCCGGGCCTCGTTACTGGTCTGGTTGATCACTGGCGCTACCAGCCGGTTGTCCTCGTAGCGGGTGACCGTTCCGTAGAGGGCGAAGGTGATGGCGTCGATGATCGTCGACTTGCCCGATCCGGTCGGTCCTACCAGCGCGACGAGGTCCACATCGGCAAGATCGATGTCCGTCCGCTCGCGGAACGCCCCGAAGCCCTTCATCGAGATCCGCAACGGCCTCATGGGCCCAGCCCGGCAGGTGCATCGCTCTGCTCATCGAGGAGTTGCTCGAAGAGATCGCGGATCCGGTGGTCCTCGATGTTCTCGTGATCGAGGTATTCGCCGAAGAGCTCCTGCGGCGACCGGCTGCGATGATCGAGGTTCCGCTTCGGAGTTTCCGAAGCAGGTGATTCAACCCGCACGTCCACCACGCCCGGGCCGAGGAGTTCTCGCACGGTCTGCGCCAGCCCGGCCCGGCCCGGACCCTGGACGACCACCTTCAGCCAGGCGTCATCGTCCACGCTCACCGAAGTCAGTTCCTCGAGGGTGCCCGTCAGCGTCCGCAGTTGGCGGCCGGCCGTGAGGCGCACCGTTACGACATCGGCCGGTGTGCCCGGTTCGATGGTGACCACATTCACCTGCTTGACCTGCTCGGCCTCGCCGAAGTCCAGCTGCAGCGGCGAACCGCAGTAGTGGAGCGGGTGTCTGACGGCCTGTGGACGGTGGAGGTGCCCGAGCGCGCCGTACCCGACCGTGACGGGGAAGGATTGTGCCGTGATGGCGTACTCCTCGACCAGGTGGGCCGGACGTTCGCCACCTCCGGCCTGGCCGCCGAGTACGAAGGCGTGGGTCGTCAAGAGGTTCACGGTGTCGGTGCCGAACGGCTCGCACAGCCGTTCGATCAGGAGGCGTAGCCGGTCGCTGTAGTGCTGGGCGTTCTCGAAGGCTTCTCCGGCCATGAGGTGCTTGGCGCGCACGATGCCGCGCTTGGACACGAACGGAAGCATCGCCAACCGGACGTCCGATCCGTCACGGGCGCGCAATTCGATGACGCCGCCGTCTCCGGGACGGGTCGGCTCGGCAACCACGTGTACCTGTCCGAGCTGCAGCAGGGGAGCGACCGCCCGGAGCCGGCGGGGGTTGTCGTGATTGCCGGCGATCACGGCCACGTCGGCCCCGGTGTCCGCCAGGTCCAGTAGGGCGCGGTAGACGATGCTCTCCGCCTCGGCGGACGGAGCGGCCGAGTCGAACAGGTCTCCGGCCACGATGACCAGATCGACCTCCTCACGCGCCGCTACCTGCGCGATCTCGGCCAGGACGGCCGTGTGCTCATCCGCCCGCGATGCTCCCCGGATGGTCTTTCCTACGTGCCAGTCCGAAGTGTGGAGGAGTCTCAAGGCCCAGGGCTCAGGTCAGCCCGTCGAAGGGGTCGGCAGGTTGATCGCTTCGCCCGCCACTCAGATCAGCCTCCGCCACGCGGGTGGCCCATGCCGGGAACGGGAACTCGAGTAGCACCGGAACGGGGAGGCGGGGCTGGGAGACGAACATCGAACCGGGTTTCAGGATCGTGGCCCGCTGCCGCTGCACAGCCGGCAGGAACCCGTACTGCTCCCGCCCGGCCTCGGCTGCATCGAGCCGGCCGACCACCCGGATCGCGGAGTTCGAGACGACCCGCCGTTCCACCTCGCTGGCCGTCTGCTGGGCGCCGATGAGGATCATCCCGAGGCTGCGGCCCCGCTCCGCCACGTCGAGCAGGATCTCCTTGATCGGGCTCGACGAGTCACGGGGCGCGTACTTGTTCAACTCGTCCAGGACCACGAACTGCAGCGGCTCGGCGGTGCCGGCGGCCTCCTTCGCCTCGAACGCCTGCCGGAGCACCACGCCCACCACGAAACGCTTCGCCCGGTCATGGAGCATGTGCAGGTCGACGACGGTGACCTGCTGGGAGTCGAGGTCGATGGCGTGCGTCTCGGCATCGTCGATGTCGGCCCGTATGAGGTGTGCGACGTGCCGTTCCGCCGAGGAGAGGCGGCGCACGAACGCGTTGATCGTCCCGGTGTAGATCGATCGCCCGGTCCACTGCGGATCGGCGTCCTCGTCCGGGTCCTCCGGAAGCAGCTTGTC
This sequence comes from bacterium, assembly GCA_028821235.1. Taxonomy (NCBI): domain Bacteria; species bacterium. The sequence continues at coordinate 500 of JAPPGV010000084.1, read as the reverse complement.
GCAGATGATCGTGACCAACTGGGAGAAGGTGCGCGCCGTCCTCCCGTCGATCCGTACGGCGCCGTCCGAGGTGTGGGACTGCCTCGCGCAACGCTGCAGCTGCGCCGTGACCGACTGCACGACGATGGTGTACTGCTGGCGCTCGTCCTCGGCATCGGCGAACAGGAACGGCAGGAGCCCTTGCTCGCAGAACTGGGCGACGGTCCAGTACAGCGGCCGGACGCCTGTGGTACGGGCCCCGGTGGCCGGCGTACCGTTGGGATCGCCCTTGCGCGGTGGAGCGAGCACCCTCATGGACCGGAACGGTCCGGCTTCGAGCCCGAGCAAGGCGTAGCGGGCCCGCTCCGCCTCGTCGAGACGGGTATTCCTGTGGTCGAGGAAGAGCAGGTCCTCGCCCTTCACGTTGAAGATGAGCCCCTTGGTGTTCGTGGCGGCGGCGCCCAGTACGCCCGAGTTGAACAGCGAGTAGAGCAGGAACGTCGCGTAGCTGGTCTTGGTGG
>JAPPGV010000083.1 GCA_028821235.1 bacterium | reverse complement strand
GGCGGGCCAGCGTGAGCCGGATTCCCCGGAGGCCCAGGAACGGGTTGAGCTCCTCGCCGATCTCGATTCCGGGAACCTGCTTGTCCCTTCCCACATTGTCCCTTCCCACATTGAGAGTCTTAGTTAAGTGGGTGCTGGGGTGGTGTGCGCGTAGAAGCGGCCGTCGGGGCCCGCAGAGTAGACGATTCCGCCGGCGGTTGAGTATTTGGGTGTGTCGTCTAGCCAGCCGATCTGGAAGAACCATGGGGGGATGGGCCCGTTGTTTGGGTCGGCGGCGTCGACTGAGAACAGGTATCCGTCGCTCGCTTGTCCGTAGAGGACTCCATCGACGACGGACAGGGCATGGCTGGTGGAATTCTCTGTGGGCAGCGTCCACAGGAGTTGGCCGGTTCGGGCGTCTAGGGCGAATAGGTGTTCCGCTTCCGACCCGGCGAACAGCGTGCCTCCGGCGACGACGGGGGCGGTGCTGAGCCCATAGTCTCCCTCCGGGTCGATCTGGTAGCTCCAGATCTCTTCGCCGGTGGCGGCGTCGAGCGCATGCACGTGACCGGCGGGTGTCAGGTAGTAGACACCGTCGGTGACCAGCGCCGGGAAGTCGCGGGCGGGGAACTCTTGGGTGTTGGTCTGCCAGATGAGCTCTCCGGTGGCCTCGTCGAACGCGTAGGCCTGGTTGGTCACCGTCAGGTAGACGACGCCCTCCACCACGGCAGGAGCCGATTCGACGTAGCCTCCGACTTCTGCCTGCCAGACGGCTTGTCCGGTGGCGGCGTCCAAGACATAGAAGGTTCCGTACTGCGCCCCTTGGGCGTAGACACGGCCACCATGTGCGGTGGGGGCTAGCCGTTCGTCGGTTGGGTAGGGCTGTTCCGCTACCCAGACGACCGTTCCGGTGGCGGCGTCGAGGGCGTGGACTGCTACATCGTAGGCGGCGCGGGCCGCAAAGTAGACCAACCCACCGCTCACCGTGGGGGAGCGCCGGATCGGGCGTCCGGTGTCGTGACGCCACAGTTCGGTTCCGGTGGCGGCGTCTAGGGCGTACAGGTGGTTGTCGCCGGCACCGAAGAAGACCGTCCCATCGGACACTGCGGGAACGGAGCGGATCCCAGCGGCGGCGGAGAAGCTCCAAACCAACTCGCCGGACTGCGCGGAGAGGGCGTACAGGTTGCCGTCGTCGGCGCCGAAGTACACCACTCCGTCCACCACTACCGGTCCGGTGAGGTCCCATCCCCCGGTCGCGAACGACCAGATTAGAAACCCTCCGCCCGAACCGGGCCCGTAGTCCGCGGCCGCGGGCGGTGAGGTCTGCGGCGCACAGGCTTCCAACCACCCCACGAGAGCTTCGGGTGCCTCGCCGAGGCTCACCTGTTGCATGGCTTCGACGAGTGCCCCCGGTCCGCCCACCCGCTCCAGCAAACAGGCCAGGCTCTCCCGATCCTCGGCCCGCATCCCCAGACGCGGCGCATAGACGTCCCATTCTTCGTCGTTCATGCACACAACAGACACGTTCACCGCCGCCATGCCCAACCCGAGCGAATTGACAGGGTCGTTCTGCGCCGGGGGTGACAGCAACCGGTGGAGATCTATCGACGCCAGCGCCTCCCTGATACAGGCAGAGGTCTCCGGCGTCAACGGATCAGTCAGCCCGACCAGCGAAGTCAGGAACAACCTCAACAGGGTCTCGTCCTGTAGGCAGCCGATCACAACCGCGGTGCGCTCCGAAGGGTCGCCGCCGGGAGCATCCCCCCAAACCTGCGAGAGCTCTTGTAGCCCAATTCCGCTCTCCTCGAGGCAGGAACGTTCCTCTTCGGATATCTCGGCGAGGAACTCCACAGGATCGTCGGGGTGGTCAAGCCGCAGCGGTGCGATCGCCCGCAGTGTGGACGGACTTCCACCGCCCGGGACAGTGGTCGGGCCAGCCGCTGCCGCGGTGGTCGCGCTCGACGGGGCGGCGCCCCCTGATGAGGTCGACGAGGTCGATGCCAGAGTTGTGACAGTGGTCTCCGGCAGCGAAACCGCCGACGACGACTCGACCACAGAAGCCCCATCATCCGAACAAGCCGCCACCAAACCCACCAGCACCACCACCACACACAACGGCCTACCCACGCTCCACACCCACAAACGGGACAGACCCGACCCCCGACACCCCATGGACTCCGGCTGCTTCCCAATGTCCAGCTCGGCGGAAGCGGCTGCTCCACGTTCCGGACTTGCCGGTAGGAAAGACGACATCTCAGTCACCACTCCACAGAAGCCTTCAAGAGCGGCCAAGACTACAACCACAACTCGCCTACCTGTGGCATTCGGGTCGGGTCGTGGCTACCTCTCAACTGTGGTCTCGGGACCCGCCGGGGTGGGGGGTTGCGCGTACTTGGCCTGTTCGGCTGGTGTCGCCAGCGAACACGTGTAGGACACCGATGAAGGCCGCCGCTGCGCGGGCTGTGGTGGTGTCACGGTAGGGGGAGGACGTGATGACCACGGTTTCGTCGGGGCGGGTTGCTTGGAGCCGCCAGCCGCCGGAAGGGTGAGGGGATGGGATGACCCGCAGGGTGGTGGCGGCGTGTTCGGGTGGGGGCGGGTGGTAGCTTGCCGCCAGCGCCCCTCCGGGGTTCCACTCTTCGATACGCAGCGGATAGTTGCTGTTGGCCACCCGGAGAGCGAAGCCGCAAGCGTCTTCGGCGGCTTCGTTCGTCGGGTATGGGTCCGAGACCCAAAGCGGGGCACCGGCGGAGCCGCAGAGCAGCAGCTCCCATCCCCTGCCGGCCTGATGCGGTCGCACGCTCACCGATAGCGGGTTGGTGACCGGGTGGCTGGTGTCGTCGACGGTGGGACGGAAATCCAGGCGTGGAGGGACCGCAAGATCGGTGGGGGGACCCCCGACTGTTGCTAGCCGCATGTCGGTTCCCGGGCCTTGGACGCGTCGGGTTAGTTCCCGCCGCCAACCATCAACCGTGTCTGTCAGCTGCGCGTAGGCGGCGTCGGGGATCGGGAACCGGTCACGGCTCACATCACCGAAGTAGCTGAGGGCGTAGAACAGTTGGCGGGGATCGAAACCCGGCTGTTTCTCTGCCGCGGTCGAGTACGCCTTCCAGAAGCCGTGACGCTCGACGAGGGCTGCCAGGTCGATGTAATCGCGTGGTTCGCCCCGGTCCGCAACAGCCAACACCTTGTCGGCGGCTAACTCGGCTTCGGCCAGGACCAGACCACCCCCAGCCCGTTCCGGAGACGAGATCCGCGCGTCCCAGCCCAGGTCCACCGTCGTGGTCTCCCCCTCTGCGGTGCTGACCCGAAACCGCACAAACCCCGGGTGTGACCGTACACGCTCGACGGTGTAGCCAAACGCAGCAAGGCGCGACTCAAGAGCGTCAGCCAAAGGCGCGACTCCCTCCTCGGAGGGGCCAAAGTAGTCCAGGTCACGGGTAAGGCGGTTGACCACCCCCCGGACGATGAGCGCACCACCACCAGCCAACGCGAAGTCCTGCCCTTCGGGTAGAAGGTCGACAATCGCTCGGAGTTGCTGCTGGAGAGGCGCGAGCATCCCGTTTGTCTAGTCCAACCAGCCGCGCTCCCGCAGCCACGGCCCCCACACGTCCCGCACATAGACAGGCAGCGGCATGTCAAACCAGAGGTCAGCCAACTTGGCCACGTCGATGAAATACCGAACATCGTCGTCCAGGCCCTCGGCCAAGACCTGTCTGTACACCAACATCCGGTCCCGCCGGTCCCCCAGGTCATAAACCGGGTCACCACTCCAGTGAACATGCGGCGGCAAAACAACCCGCCCAGACGCCTTGACCACAGACGGATCGTCCACACCATCGGGAACCGAAACACGACGGTAACGGGCCGTAGGACGCGGCAACCCAGGTCGGGACACCGCCTCCGCTGCCCGCTCCGTAACCGCCACCTCAGCCACAGCCCTAACCTTCCACTGCCCGGACCCCACTCTAACGGCCCGCTACCGACAACACCGAGAAAGGACGCCCCCACCCCCACCACCAGCCGCAGCACCAGCGGGCACCGGCCACTGGACTCCAGCGAGAGGATACGCCGTTCAAGCGACCTGAGCTGACGGGGCTTCGATGCTGCGCTTGTTTCAGGCTGCGGGGGACAGACCATCGATCCAGTCGTAGATGTCCTGTTCCCGCCAGCCCACCGCCCGGGTGCGTTCCCCGCCGAGACGGACCGGTGGAGGGAACGACCCCTCCCGTTCCCGACGCCAGATCGTCGTTCTGCTCAACCCTGTGATCTCGAGGACCTCGGGCAGTCTCACAACCCGCCCACCCCCCGGAGGCGGTACCGCTGAGCGTCGACGCTCAACACCGGCCCGATGCTACCGGTCTGGTCTCTCATCCGCCCTACCTTCCTTCCCTTCCCGCCTTCGCCGGCAGGTCCCGTGCCCCCGTTTGGTGGTCACCCATCGGATAGGACCGCCGTGGGGTGTGTTGTTCTCATCGAACATAGCCAAACGGGTCCCCGGCCCGGTCACGCACCCACCCCCGAGGAGCCGCGCTCAACCGCGACCGGTCGCGCATCCGGTCGCGCAAACCCCCTCGCCCCGGCTTTCGGCGGTGCCGCGGCAGAAAGCGCGATCACCACACCAACAGCTCATAACGAGCGGCGACCGGTTGTTCGCAGGCGCCGATCGCCGCGTGCCCTCTCCGGGTGTCTAGAGCACCCTTCCGTGCCTCATAGCGATAATCTCCGCTAATCTACAACCAATGATGCGGAACATGCGGCATGTGGTGGCAGGTCTCGGAGGTCTCTGCCTCGTGGTCTGGTGCTGGGTCGGATGGGTGCTGTTGATCCAACCCTCGCCAGACCCTCACGCCACCTACCCTCATCACGCAGCCGACAGAGCAACCCAATGGACCGGAGTGCTCTCCTACCTCCTCGAGTCGCTGCCCTGACCCGGCCTAGTCTGCTGCGAGACCGGCCCAGGTGCTGCTGCACTCGGCTCGGCAAACCGCAACAACGCGGAAACCCTCCCTTACACCACATCCCTGGACGTGACCCTCTTGCCGACCTGGCACGTCGAGGGTAGGTTGTTCGGGCATGACAGCGCCGAGTCCACCACGAGAGTTCAAGCTGATCGACATCCGCGAGGTGTGGCCGGGCGAGGCTAGGGATTTCACACCCTGGCTCG